>DATIOB010000787.1:0-3836 GCA_035473605.1 Conexibacter sp. | reverse complement strand
GCCGCCTGCGCGGCTGGGCGGCCCCGCGGCCGCACCCGCCGCCGTCCGCCGCTCAGGGCACCGGGTCGCCGATCCGCGCGAGGTCGCGCCGCGAGCGCACGCCGAGCTTGCGGTAGATGTTGCGCGCGTGCGTGCGGACGGTCTCGACGCCGACGTGCAGCTCGGCCGCGATCTCGCCGTTGGAGCGACCGCGCTGGAGCTGTTCGAGCACGTCGGCCTCGCGCGGCGTCAGCAGCTGCGGGGGGACGCGACGCCCGCCCACGCCCTCGGCCGGCGCCGCGGCCGAGCGCGGCAGCACGTGCAGGCCGCGCGAGGCGAGGTGGATCGCGCTCAGCACGTCGCGCGCCTGCGTCTCCTTCGAGAGGCAGGCGGTCGCGCCGAACGCCAGCATCTGGTTGCACTCGGCCGGCGACGGCCGGTTGGCGAGCACGATCAAACGGGTGGCGGGATGGCTGCCGGAGAGCTCGCGCACCTCTATCGGGCTGTCGAGCGAGCCGAAGTTGAGCAGCGCGACCTGCGGCCGCAGCGCGGCGACCTCGGCCGCGATCCGCTCGTGCGGGACGTCGTGGGCGACGACGGCGAGGTTCGGGTCCTCCTCGATCAGCGCGCGCAGGCCGCGCCCGACGAGATCCTCGAAGCGGGCGATCATCACGCTGACGGGGGAGCGAAGCGACATCGGAGATCCCAACTCTACTTGCCGGAGTGTGAAAAGGGGGAGATCGACCTCACCCCTGTCTACCCCGTCGCCTCACCCGTCGATCCCCCGCGCGATCCCCCGAAGATCACCCCGCCGAGGGGACGACAGCGCCGGTGGGATCGGGGAGTATTCCCTCAACTTCTTCCCCGACGGACACGCGGCAGGGGTACTGCCGAGAGGAAGGAGCCTTCCGGGAGGCTGGCTCCGACTCGCAGACGGGGTTGAAGGTCCCTGGTCGTGCGTTGCGATTCCGCACGGCCCCGGGGCGCTCAAGCGCCAAGGCCGGTCCGCGTTCCCCCGCGCGGACCGGCCGCGCGCTGTGCCGGCTCCCGCTCGGCGGCGACGCTGCCCGCGCCGGCTCTAGGGACGCGTCGCGATCGCCGCCTGCACCGCGCGGCGCAGGCGCCCGACGGTCACGACGCCGCGCAGCACGCCGGCGCGGTCGACGGCCATGATCGCGCCGAGCGAGCGCAGCCCGTCGGCCTCCAGCAGCGCGCGCAGCGACTGGTCCTCGTCGATCCGCCAGCGCTCGCCTTCGGCAGGATCCATCAGCTCCACGACCGGCTGCACCGGGCGACCGCCCTCGACCGCTCCGCGCGCGCCGTCCTCGCGCAGCACGCCGACGAAGCGGCCGGCGGCGTCGACGACGGGGAACCACGGCCAGCGGTAGCGCAGGAAGAACTCGTCGAGCGCGCGGTCGGCGGTCAGCTCCTGCGGGACGCTCACCGGCTGCTCGTCCATGATGTCGGCGACGCGCACGTCCTCCAGCTGGGCGGTGAAGACCGTCTGCGCCAGCAGCGCGCGCGCCGAGCCGCTGATCATGAAGCCGACCAGCAGCGCCCAGATGCCGATGAACGGGTCGAAGGCGACCAGCGCCCACAGGCCGAGGCCCATCAGCACGATCCCGAAGCCCTGGCCGAGCCGCGCCGCCGCGCGCGAGCCGCGCTCGCGGTCGCCGGTCAGCTTCCACACGAGCCCGCGCGCCAGCCGGCCGCCGTCGAGCGGATAGGCGGGGATCAGGTTGAAGACGAGCACGATCGCGTTCATCGTCGCCAGCCAGCCGAGTGTCAGCGAGACCGGCGTCGTCGGCAGCGAGTCGCGCAGCGTCGCGGCGTCGGCGAACTGGCTCGGGCCGTAGGCGACGAGGCCGATCAGCGCGCACAGCACGAGGATCGCGAGCGTCGCCAGCGGGCCGGCGCCGGCGACCTCCAGCTCCTCCTTCGGCGTGCGGCTCTCGCGGTTCATCAGCGCGAAGCCGCCGAGCGGCGAGAGCGTGATGCCGGCGACCTCGATCCCGTGGCGGCGCGCGGTCAGCGCGTGACCCAGCTCGTGGACGATCACGGAGGCGAACAGCAGCAGCGCGCTGACGACCGCGGTCGCGTACGCCTCGGTGTCGCTGCCGCCGAGCGAACGCTGGAATTCGTCGGAGAGCCAGAAGATCACGACGAACAGCACGACGAACCAGCTGAAGTCGACTCCGACGCGGATGCCGAAGATCCGCGCCAGCTGAATCGATCCAGAGCGGCCGAACATGCTGCAATGGTGGCACAGCGCGGAGTTTCGAACCGAAGGAGTCCGATGAGCCAGGCCCTGGATGAGCTGCGTCAGCGGCTCGCGGAGATCAGCGACCTCAGCAGCGCCGCCGGCCTGCTCGGCTGGGACCAGCAGACGATGATGCCCGAGCGGGCCAACCCGCTGCGCGCCGAGCAGCTCGGGACGCTCTCCGGGATCGTCCACGAGCGCTTCACCGACGACGCGATCGGCAGGCTGCTGCACGCGCTGGAGGGCGAGGAGGAGGCGCTGCGCCAGGCCGATCCGGACTCCGACGACGCCGCGCTGATCCGCGTCGCGCGGCGCGACTACGAGAAGTCCAAGCGCGTCCCCGCCGAGCTGGCGGTCGAGATGGCGCGCGCCGGCGCGCTCGGCCACCAGGCGTGGGTGCAGGCGCGCGAGAGATCGGACTTCGTCGCCTTCCTGCCGTTCCTGCGCCGCAACGTCGAGCTGAAGCGCCAGTACGTCGAGCTGTTCGACGACGAGGGCCACGACGACCCCTACGACGTGCTGCTCGACGACTACGAGGAGGGGATGAAGACGGCCGAGGTCGCGACCCTCTTCAGCGAGCTGCGCGCGCAGCTGGTGCCGCTGATCGCCCAGATCGCGGAGCGGTCCGACGCGGTCGACAACGCGCCGCTGCATGGCAGCTTCGAGCCGGCGCGCCAGGCGGTGCTCGTGCGCGGCGTGCTGGAGCGGCTCGGCTGGTCGCCCGACGGCTGGCGCCTGGACGAGGCCGAGCATCCCTTCGCGGCCAGCTTCGGCCCGACCGACGTGCGCCTGACGACGCGCTACGACCCGAGCTACATCGGGATGGCGCTCTACGGCGGGATCCACGAGATGGGCCACGGCCTCTACGAGGCCGGCGTCGCGCCGCAGCTCGCGCGCACGCCGCTGGCCAGCGGCGCCTCGCTCGGCCTGCACGAGTCGCAGAGCCGCCTGTGGGAGAACGTCGTCGGCCGTGGCCGGCCGTTCGCCGGCTTCCTCCACGGCGAGCTGCAGCGCGTCTTCCCGGAGCAGTTCGGCGCGATCGACGCGGAGACGTACTACCGGGCTGTCAACAAGGTCCAGCCGTCGCTGATCCGCGTCGAGGCCGACGAGGCGACCTACGGGCTGCACATCATCCTGCGCTTCGAGCTGGAGCGCGAGATGATCGCCGGCACGCTCGACCTCGCCGAGCTGCCGCAGGCGTGGAACGCGCGGATGAAGGAGTACCTCGGGATCGACGTCCCCGACGACGCCAACGGCGTGCTGCAGGACGTCCACTGGTCGGCGGGCGAGATCGGCTACTTCTCGACCTACGCGCTCGGCAACCTGATCGCCGCGCAGCTGTGGCAGCGCGCGCGGGCCGACCTGCCGCAGCTCGACGAGCAGCTCGCCGCCGGCGACGGCAGCGCGCTGCGGGCGTGGCTCGGCGACCACCTGCACAGATACGGCCGCAAGCTGCCGCCGAAGGAGCTGGTGCAGCGGATCGTCGGCGGGCCGATCGCCGTGCAGCCGTTCGCCGACTACCTGCGCGCGAAGCTGACCCCGCTGTACGGCCTCGCCTGATGCACCGGCGGTCGCTCATCGGTGCGACGCTGGCGGC
>DATIOB010000786.1:0-2432 GCA_035473605.1 Conexibacter sp. | reverse complement strand
CTGCACGAGCTGGAAGGCGCAGTGGGAGCAGTAGACCGCGCCGCGCGCGTAGAGCGTGCCGCACTGGGGGCACGCTCCGGCGGCGCCGGTCGTGTCGAGGCGGAGCAGGTGCTCGACCTCGCCCAGTCTCGCGTCGACTGCCTGCAGTCTGCCGGCCTGTCGCATCAGCACGTCAAGGCGGAAGTGGTCGCGGATCGCCATCTCGTAGGCGAGGCCGCCGAGGTCCCACTGCAGCTCGGCCAGCTCGCGCGCCAGCGCGTCGCGGCGCTTCTGCAGCTCTGCGGAGGTCACCTGGCTCATCTGATCGCCCCCGCGTCCGTGCCGTCGGCGGCGGGTTGGCCGGTGGTCGTGGGGGTGTCGCCCCCGCCCGCGTCGTCGGTCGCTCCGTCGGCGGCGGGCAGCTCGCTCGTCGTCGCCGCGGTGTCGCCGCTCTGGATGTTGACGACCGGGGCTCTCTGCGCCGGCGCCTCGTCGTCGCGGCCCTGGCCGATCAGGAAGCCGATGCCGAGCGCGACCAGCACGACCGCCGCCGCGCCCATCGGGCCGCCGATCTTGTCGAGCCGCGACGGCACCGGCCCGCTGACGACCGCCCTGTCCGCGCCTCCGCTCGCCGCCTCTGCGCCTCCGCCGGCAGCCCGCGCCTCCGCCTCCGCCCGCTCGCTCTCGGCGAGGAAGTCGAGCCGCGGCGGCGCCACGCGGGTGCCGCAGCCGAGGCAGTAGCGCTGGTCGGGTGCGAGCGAGGCGCCGCACGTGCGGCAGGGGGTGGTCTGGCTCATGGCAATCACTCGGGGTCGGGCGTCAGAAAGTCAGCTCGGCGCCGTCGGGTCGCCGGCGAAGAGGAGATGGAGTGTGACACTTTCGCGCTAGATCTGACAAACCCGATCGATTTGGTGTACTTTAACCGACCCGCAGCACGGATCGGGTCACGGAGGGACGACGGCATCATGGATTTCAATGGGTCAGGATGGGCGACACTCGGCGCGGTGGCGTTGAGCTGGGTCGTCATCTGGTACCTGCGCAAGCGTCAGCTCAACTTCAGCCTCGTCGCGTTGCTGGCGCTTGCGGTCGGGATCCCGATCGGTCTGCTGGCGGGCACCGAGGTCGAGGAGATCGCCCCGATCGGGCAGATCTACATCAACGTCCTGCTCGCGGTCGTCGCGCCGCTGATCCTGGTCGCGATCGTCTCGGCGATCACGTCGCTCGGCAGCCTCGCGAAGCTGCGCAGCATCGGTCTGCGCTCGATCTTCTGGCTGCTGCTGAGCAACGCCTTCGCCGTCGTGCTCGCGATGGGGCTGGCGCTGACGTTCCAGCCGGGCAGCGACGTCAGCTATCAGCTCGGCGGGCTCTCGACCGACGCGATCCAGGGCCAGGTGCAGAACTTCAGCGAGGTGCTCGTCGGCTTCTTCCCGACGAACGTGATCCAGAGCTTCGGCGCCAACGAGGTGATCCCGATCATCCTGATCGCGGTCGTGCTCTCGGTCGCCTATCTCGCGATCGCCGAGAAGGAGGCCGCGCAGGTGCGGGCCTTCCGCGACGGCGCCGAGGCGCTCAAGCTCGTCATCTTCAAGGCCGTCGGCTACGTGATCCGGCTGACGCCGTACGCGATCGTCGCGCTCACGGCCGAGATGGTCGGCAGCAGCACGAACCTGGGCGAGAGCTTCAAGTCGCTCGTCGGGCTGCTGGTGCTCGTCTGGATCGCCTGCTTCGTGCACGCGTACATCCTCAACGCGGCGATCCTGACGGCGTTCGCGAACGTGCCCGCGATCCCGTTCTTCCGCAAGATCTTCCCGGCCCAGCTGACCGCGTTCAGCACGCAGAGCAGCGTCGGCACGCTGCCGGTGACGACGGCGCGGCTGACCCGCGAGGTCGGCGTCCACTCGGAGATCGCGCACTTCACGGCGCCGCTCGGCACCACGATCGGCATGCCCGGCTGCGCCGGCATCTGGCCGGTCTTCGTCGCGGTCTGGGGCATCAACGCGTACGGCCTCTCGTACTCGGCCGGCGACTACGTCGTGCTCGCGCTGCTGAGCATCATCGTCTCCGTCGGCACGGCCGGCGTGCCGGGCGCGGCGACGGTGGCGGCCGCCACGGTGCTGTCGGCCGCGAGACTGCCGCTCGAGTTCGTCGCGGCGACGATCCCCATCAGCATCATCGCCGACATGGCGCGCACGATGACGAACGTCACCGCTGCGGCGGTGAGCGCCACGGTCGTCGCGCGCCAGACGGGGCTGCTCGACGACGAGATCTTCGCGGGCCGCGCGCAGTTCGTCGACGACGACGAGCTGGCCGAGTCGGAGACGTTGTCGGAGGCTGAGCGCAACCGCCCGTTCGCCGGTGCGTACGCCGCCCTCCCGGCCGCTGGATGGCCGCAGCCGACCGGCCCGCCCGGGCCGCCGTATCAAGGCCCCCCGGCGCTGCCGTGGCCGCGATCG
>DATIOB010000785.1:0-8402 GCA_035473605.1 Conexibacter sp. | reverse complement strand
GTCACCTCGACCGCGAGGTCGCCGGCCGCGATCCGCCGCGCCGCCTCAGCGGTCTCGTCGAGGTAGGCGATCATCGCGCGGAAGGCGTCGGCCGCGTCGCCCAGCTCGTCGCGGCTCTTGATCTCGACGCGCTGGTCCACGTCGCCGAGCGCGATGCCGCGCGCCGCTCTCACCATCTGCTGCAGGCCGCCGGCGATCTGGCGCGCCAGCAGCAGCGCGATCGCGATCGCCGCGAGCACCGCCACGACGAGCAGCACGAGGATCACGACTCTGGCGCCGGCGACCGTGTCGTCGGCGTCGGCGCCCTGTCTGTCGGCGAGCGCGCTCTGGAATCTCTGCACCCCGGCGAGCGCGACCTCGGTCGCGTCGAAGGCGCCCTTGCCGCTGTCGTCGACGAGCACGTCGATCGCGGCGGCGGCGCTGCCGGCCTGCCCGAGCCCGGCGGTCACCTCGACGTATCTCGCCCATGCGCTCGCGAAGGCGTCGGTGCGCGCGCGGTCGGCGGCGTCGGTCGAAAGCGATCTGAGCTGGCCGACCGCTCTGTCGATGGCCGCCTGGCCGGCTCTGACGTCCTCGAGGAAGCCCGGTCTCGTCGCCGGGTCGGGCGCGGTGGCGTAGCGCAGCTGGTCCTTGCGGACCGCGTTGATTCTGCCGTTGATCGTGCCGACCGCCTCGACGCTCGGGACGCCGTTGTCGCTCAGCTGCCCGGTGACGTCGTTGATCGCGCTCAGCTTCGTGAGCGAGAGCACGCCGACGCCGACCATCAGGGCGACGACGATGAGGAAGCCGCCCAGCAGCTTCGTGCGAACAGTGAATTTCATACCCCGGTGATCGGTAGGAGCGGGAGCGCGGCGACGCCATGCTCCCTGCTCCTACCGCTTTCCTACGCCAAGGTGAATTGTGCGACGAGCCGATCGAGCTCCTCGGCGGTGCGCGAGAGGCTCTGCGCGGAGGCGGCGATCTCCTGGGTGGAGGCGGAGGTCTGCTGCGTCGAGGCAGAGACCTGCGCGGTCGACGCCGACGACTGCTCCGCGACGGCCGCCACCTCCGACATGTTGCGCTCCATCCGCGTGGCGGTGTCGGCGATCTCGGCGACCGAGGCGGCGATCTGCTGCACGCGGCCGCTCATGTCCTCGACCGAGGTCCCGATCTGGAGGAACGACGCGCGCGCCTGCTCCACCGTCTCGACCCCGTCGGAGGTGCGCTGCGCGCCGCTGACGACGACCTCGACGGCGTGGCCGGTCTCGCGCTGGATCTCGGCGATCAGGCCGGCGATCGTGGAGGCCGCCTCCTGCGACTCCTCCGCCAGCTTGCGCACCTCCTCCGCCACGACCGCGAAGCCGCGCCCCTGCTCACCGGCCCGCGCCGCCTCGATCGCGGCGTTGAGCGCCAGCAGGTTCGTCTGCTCCGCGATTCCCGTGATCGTGTCGACGATCCCGCCGATCTGGCCGGACTTCTCGCCCAGCGCGCGGATCGTCGCGGTGACCTCCGAGGAGGAGGACTGGACGGCCTCCATCGCGTCGCTGGCGAGCGAGATCGCGCCCGCGCCCTGCTCGGCGACGGCGCGCGCCTGCTCGGCGGCGGTCGCGGTCTCCTCCGCGTCGCTGCTGGAGCTGTGCGTGACGCCGACGACCTGCTCGGCGAGCCTGCGCGCCTCGGCGACGGTGCGCACCTGGCGCTCGGCGCCGGCCGCGACCTCTCCGACCGCGGCCGCGATCTCGCCGACGGCGCGACCGGACTCCTCCGAGGTCGTCGCCATCTGCTGCGACGCGGCGGCGACCGTCTGCGACTCGCGCGAGATGTCCTGCAGCATCGTCGTGACCTTCTCGCGCATGCCGTTGTAGCTGACGACCGACGCCTGCGTTCTCGCCAGCGTCGCGTTGAAATACTCCGCCAGCCTGCCGACCTGCTTGCCGTCGGCGGCCGCTATCGGGGTCGTGACCGGCACGACGGTGCGCGTCAGGTCACCGTCGGCGACCGCGGTCAGCGCCTGCTCGAGGCCGGCGAGGCAGTTGGAGCCGAGCGAGTCCATTCTGGCGGCGAGCTGGTCGAGGCACGATCTGTCGCCGAGCGCCGCGCGCAGCTCCTCGCTCATCTCCTGGAAGGCGTTGCCGAGCGCGTCTCTGTCGGACTTCGGCCGGACCTCGACGGCGAGGTCGCCGGCCGCGATCGAGCGCGCCGCGACGGCCATCTCGTCGAGGTAGACGATCATCTCTCTGAAGGCGGCGCCGGTCTCGCCGAGCTCGTCGTGCGATCTGACGTCGACGCGCTGGTCGACGTCGCCGCCGGCGATCCCGCGGGCGGCCGCGAGCAGCTGCCGCAGGCCGTTGCCGAGCTGACGCGAGAGCAGCAGCGCGAGCGTCAGCGCGACGAGCACCGCGACGACCAGCAGGCCGACGACGAGCGTGCGAGCCGAGCTGACGACCGACTCCGCGTGGTCGTTCTGGCCGGCCACGACGGCCGTCTGCCGCGCGGTCAGCGCCTCCATCGCGGCCTTGACGTCGTCGTAGGCGACGTCGGCGGGCCCTTCGGTCAGCGTTCTGAGCGCCGGGCCGTATCTGCGCTGCTCGGTCTGCGCGACGTACGGCGAGGCTGCCGCGAGGTACGCCGCCCACGCTCTGTCGAACTGCTCCAGCGGTGCGCGGTCGGCGGCGTCGTCGGCCAGCCTGCGCGATCTCGCGACGTCGGCTCTGATCGCCGCGAGCGCCGTCTCGACCGCCTCGGCGGCGTCGGCGGCGTATCTCGGGTCCTCGGGGTGCAGCGCGGCGCTGGAGACCTGGCGCAGCTGGTCCTTGCGCACTCTGTTGACGTCGCTCTGGATGCTGCCGGCGGTCAGCGCGCTCGGAATCGTGTCCTCGCCGAACGCCTTCGTGACGTCGTGGATCGAGCCGATCTTGCCGATCGCGACGACCCCGACCGCGAGCATGAGCGCGACGACTGCGAGGAAGCTGCCAAGCAGCTTCATCCTGACGGTCAGCTTCACAGCGATCTCCTCGGTGTCTTCCGGCATGCCTGGTCGCATGCCGCCGGCGTCCGCGCGACCACGAACGCAAGTGAGTGGCTTTCACTTGCCGTGATTGGCAGTCAGAGGAGTGCCTTTACGCCAGCTTCACCGTTAACTGTGAAGGAAACAGGGATGAGTTCAAGCGGTTGAACACACCCCCGTTTTCCGGGAGTTCCCACGGACGCCACGCAGTGAAGCGCGACGCCGTGCAACTCCCAATCCGCAGGACTAGATCTTGTGCCGCTCCAGCAGCTTCTTGCCGATCACCATCTTCTGAATCTCGGAGGTGCCTTCGCCGATCAGCAGCAGCGGCGCGTCGCGGTAGAGGCGCTCGATCTCGTACTCCTTCGAGTAGCCGTAGCCGCCGTGGATGCGGAACGACTCCTCGACGCAGAAGCGACCGGCCTCGGAGGCGAACAGCTTCGCCATGCCGGCCTCGATGTCGGAGCGCTCGCCGGCGTCCTTCATGCGCGCGGCGCGGTTGGTCAGCAGGCGCGCCGCGTCGACCTGCGTCGCCATGTCGGCGAGCTTGAACTGGATCGCCTGGTGCTGGGCGATCGGGCGGCCGAAGGTCTTGCGCTCCTGCGAGTAGCGCAGCGCCAGCTCCAGCGCGCGCTGGGCGATCCCGACGCCGCGCGCGGCGACGTTGACGCGACCGAGCTCGAGCGCGTCCATCATCTGCGCGAAGCCCTTGTTGAGGCCTGCCTCCTCGCCGCCGAGGATGTTCTCGGCCGGGCAGCGGTAGCCGTCGAAGACCAGCTCGGTCGACTCGACGCCCTTGTAGCCCATCTTTCTCAGCTGCGGCGGGACGTCGAGGCCCTTGTACTCGCCGGTGTTCTGACCGACGCCGGCCTCCTTCTCGGCGATGAAGCAGGTCATGCCGCGGTGCGCTTTCTCGGCGTTCGGGTCGGTCTTGACGAGCACGAAGACGAGGTCGGAGCGGAGGCCGTTGGTGACCCACATCTTCTGGCCGTTGATCTCGTAGGCGCCGTCGTCGAGCTTCTTGGCGGCCGTCTTGATCGCCGCGACGTCGGAGCCCAGCTCCGGCTCTGAGAGCGAGAAGGCGGCGCGGATCTCGCCGGTCGCCATCCGCGGCAGGTACTTCTGTCTCTGCTCGTCGTTGCCGAACTTCATCAGCAGGTAGGAGCCGATGAAGTGCGTGTTGATGACGCCCGAGATCGAGATCCAGCCGCGCGAGAGCTCCTCGACGATCATCGCGTAGGTCGTGAGGTCGAGCCCCATGCCCCCGTACTCCTCGGGGATCGTGACGCCGAAGAGGCCGAGCTCCTTCATCTGCTCGACGATCGGCCCGGGGAACTCGTCCGCGTGGTCGTAGTGCTCGGCGTTCGGGAGGATCTGCTCGTCGGCGAACTGCCGCACCATCTCGCAGATCGCCTTCTGCTCGTCGGTCTTGTCGATCACTGCGGCCATCGTCGTTCAGCGCTCCGGTTCCGGGGAATGTCCTGAGGGCCGAGCTTAGCCCCGGCCCTCAGGAAAGCACCCCGATTGGGCGCGCTCAGGCGGGCGTGAGCGTGAATCGGCTGACGAGCCGCCCCAGCTCCTCGGCGTTCTGCGCCAGCTGCTGCGCGGAGGCCGCGATCTCCTGGGTCGAGGCGGAGGTCTGCTGCGTCGAGGCCGAGACCTGCTCGGTCGACGCCGACGACTGCTCCGCGACGGCCGCGACCTCGGTCATGTTGCCGTCCATCGTCACGGTCCGCTCGGCGATCTGCGCGATCGCCGCGGCGATCCGCTCGACGCGGCCGTTCATGTCCTCGACCGAGCTGCCGATCCGCACGAACGACTCGCGCGCCGCGTCGACGGTCGCGACGCCGCGCTCGATCTCGCCGCTGCCCGACTCGACCCTGTCGACGGCGGCGCCGGTGTCGCGCTGGATCTGCGCGACGAGCGCCGAGATCGACGCGGCCGCCTCCTGCGACTCCTCCGCCAGCTTGCGCACCTCCTCCGCCACGACCGCGAAGCCGCGCCCCTGCTCACCCGCACGGGCCGCCTCGATCGCCGCATTCAACGCCAGCAGGTTCGTCTGTTCCGCGATCCCCGTGATCGTGTCGACGATGCCGCCGATCTCGTCGGACTTCGAGCCGAGCGAGCGCATCGCCTCCGAGACGCCGCTCGACATCTGCTCGAGCGCCCGCATCCCCTCGGTCGCGCGGGCGATCGCGTCGGCGCCGTCCTCGGCCACCTCGCGCGCCTGCTCCGCCGCGCGGGCGGTCTCGGTCGCCTCCTCGCTGGAGGAGCGGGTCGCGAGCACGACCTCCTCGCTCAGCTGGCGCGCCTCGCCGACGGTGCGCACCTGACGCTCGGCGCCGGCCGCGACCTCGCCGACGGCCGTGGCTATCTCGTTGACCGCGCGGCCGGACTCCTCCGACGTCGTCGCCATCTGCTGCGAGGCGGCCGCGACGTGCTGCGTCTCGCGCGTGATCTGCCGCAGCAGGTCGGAGACTCTCTCGCGCATCGCGTTGTAGGCGTCGATCGAGCCCTTCGCGCGGCCGAGCATCTCGTTGAAGATCCCGCCGAGGCGGCCCAGCTCGGCGCCCTCCTGCGCCGCGATCGGCGTCGTCACGGGCGTGACCTCGACCGTCAGGTCGCCGTCGCGCGCCGCCGTCAGCGCCGCTTCGAGGTCGATCATGCAGTGCGAGCTCATCGAGTCCATCCGCGCCACCAGCGCGTCGAGGCACGATCTGTCGCCCAGCGCGGCGCGCAGCTCCGCGCTCATCTCGGCGAAGGCGTTGCCGAGCGCGTCGGCCTCCGACTTCGGCGTCACCTCGACGGCGAGGTCGCCCGCGGCGATCCGCCTCGCCGCGTCGGCCATCTCGTCGAGGTACGCGATCATCGCGCGGAAGGCGTCGGCCGTCTGACCGATCTCGTCGTGCGATCTGACGTCGATCGTCTGGTCGACGTCGCCGACGGCGATCCCGCGCGCGGCCGTGACCATCTGCCGCAGCCCGCCGACGATCACGCGGCCGAGCAGCAGCGCCAGCCCGATCGCCGCCAGCGCTCCGGCCGCCATCAGCACGAGCGTCCAGGTGCGGCCGCTGTCGACGGCGTGGTGGACCTTCGCGACCTGCGCGTCGGAGACCGCCCCGACCGCCTCGTTGAGCGCGATCGACGCCTCGGTCGTCGCCGCGAACCCTCTCGCGCCGTCGCCGTCGATCACGGCCGCTCTCAGCGCGGCCATGCGGGCGGCGTCGCCCTCGACCTCGATCGCGCGGTCGGCGGCGGCGAGGTATCTCTCCCAGCCGTCCTGCGTGCGCGCCAGCGTGGCGCGGTCGGCGGGGCTGGTGAGGTTCGCTCTGACGATCGCCAGCGATCTCGCGATCGACCGCTCGTAGCCGTCGAGCGTCGCCTCGAGTCTCGCCGCATCGACCGCACCGGGATTCGAGAGCGCGACGAGCTGCGCCTCGCGGTACATGTGTATGAGCCCGTTGACGTAGCCGAGGTTCTGCAGGGTCGGCACGGTTCTGGCGTCGACGTCGGTCGCGACGTCGTCGACCGCGCCGAAGCGCGCGATCGCGACGAACCCGAGCACGAGCATCAATGCGACGACGATCGAGAAGCTGCCGAGCAGCTTCGTGCGGATGCTGGCCTTCATCAGGGCCTCCCCCCTGTTGCAGCGACGTACCGCGCGACGAGCCCCCTTCCGAACTCACCGCGACACACCCTGTCATCGACCGACGGACACGTTTCTGTGCGCCACTTTCCAGTTTGTCCGTGTGCAGTTACAGATACGGGGCAGTTCTCAAGCTCGGGGTGATGGAGGCGATCACCGTATTGCCATGCCTAGATGGGCGATGCCGCGCCACCGCTCGACGCTCCACGAAGAGGATTGACTCGATGGTCAGGAAGACCGCCGCCGCAGCGCTGACCGCGCTCGGCCTGCTCGCGCTGCCGGCGCCCGCCGTGGCCGCGACGCCCTCCGCCGCGACGCCGCCCGCCGCGCCCGGCGAGCTGATCGTGCTGTTCGAGGACGGCGTCAGCGCCGGCGAGCGCGCCGCCGCGCGTGACCGCGCCGGGGCCGACTTCGAGCGCGGGCTCGGGCTGCCGGGTGCCCAGGTCGTCGCCGTCGACGGCTCGCTCGACGCCGCCGCGACCCGCCTGGAGCGCCAGCCGGCCGTCCGCCACGCCGTTCCGAACCTGACCGTCAGCGCCCGCGCGCAGGCGCCGAACGACCCGCTCTTCCCGAGACTGTGGGGGCTGACGAACGTCGGCGCGCTCGGCGCCTGGGACCTCACCCGCGGCGCCGGCCAGACGATCGCCGTCGTCGACACCGGCGTCGACCTCGTCCACCCCGACCTCGCCGCGAACCTCTGGAGCAACCCGGGCGAGCTGCCCAACGGCCTCGACGACGACGGCAACGGCCGCGTCGACGACCTGCACGGCTGGGACGTCGCCGACGGCGACGGCGACCCGAGCGACGAGCACGACCACGGCACCCATGTCGCAGGCATCGCTGCGGCGGTCGCCGGCAACGGCGTCGGCGTCGCCGGGGTCGCGCCGCAGGCGCGCGTGATGGCGGTGCGCGTGCTCGACGCCGACGGCTACGGACCGATGACCGACGCCATCAGCGGGGTGCTCTACGCCGCGCAGGAGGGCGCCTCGGTGATCAACCTCAGCCTCGGCGCCCAGGCCGACCCGGGCGACGCCGCCGGCCTCACCGCGCTGTGGAACGACACGGCGGCGCAGGCGGCCGCACGCGGCGCGCTGCTGGTCGTCGCGGCCGGCAACGACGCCAGCGACAACGACACCTGGCCCGACTTCCCCTGCTCCGCGACGGCCCCGACGATCGTCTGCGTCGCCGCGCTCGGCACCGACGGCCGCTTCGACGCCAGCTACTCGAACCGCGGTGCCAGAAGCGTCGACCTCGCCGCGCCCGGCAGCGCGATCCTCAGCACGACTCGCCCGCACGAGGTGCTGCTGCGCGAGCGCTTCGACGGGCCGGGCTTCGCGCCCGGCTGGAGCCCCGGCGGCTGGTCGATCCAACCGGCGGGGATCAGCGAGCTGGGCAACGCCGCGGCTGACAGCGTCGGCAGCTACGCAGTCGGCTCCAACAACGTTCTGTACGGCAGTACACAAGTTGCTCCGGGCACCCACAGATCGTGCCTGCTGAACTACCTGGTGCGGCACAGACTCGCGCCCGGGGACCAGCTCTGGATCGACGTCGTGACCGCTGAGGAGACGATCGAGGTCGAGACCGTCACCGACGGCGACGGCTCTGCCTACTTCGGCGCCGAGCGCGACCTCTCCGAGATCCCCGCCGGCCCGCTCGGCGTGCGCTTCACCGTCGTCGACGACGGCGCCCTGCCGACCGGCGACGGCGTCTACGTCGACGACGTCGAGATCGTCTGCCGCGGCACCGTCCACGTCGCCGGCGGGACGGACG
>DATIOB010000784.1:0-17151 GCA_035473605.1 Conexibacter sp. | reverse complement strand
GGAACGAGGCGGCGCAGGCGACCGCGACGCTCATCAGCACCGGCCGCGGCGAGAGGTCCAGCTCGGCGGCGGCCGACAGCGCGACCGGGATCAGGATCAGCGCCGTCGCGGTGTTGCTGACCGCGATCCCGAAGGCGGCGGCGACGACGAACAGCGCGGCCAGCAGCAGGTAGGGGCTGGAGCCGCCGACGGCGTCGACGAGCAGGCCGCCGATGTCGTCGGCGGCGCCGGTCGACTCGATCGCGCCGGAGACCGGGACCAGCCCGGCGATCAGGATCACCGTCGGCCACGAGACGGCGCGGTAGGCCTGCTCCTCGTCGATCGCGCGCAGCACGACGAGCGCGCCCGCCGCCAGCAGCCCGGCGACGGCCGCCGGGACGACGCCGGTCGCGAGCGCAGCCACGAACAGCGCGCCGACGACGAGCGTGCGGCGGGCGCCCGGGCCGAGCGGCACGAGCTGCCGGCGCACGACCGCCGGCGGGTCGACGACGAGCACCTCCTCAGCGCCGAGGCGCTCGTCGAGCGCGCTCCAGGAGCCTTCCAGCAGCAGCACGTCGCCGGCCGCGAGCACGACCTCCTCGGACTCCGGCTCCTCGCCGTTGCGCTGGACCGACAGCACGACCAGCTCGCCGCTGTCGGTCGTCATGCCGGGGAAGACGGCCGCGCCGAGCAGCGGCGAGCGCGGCGGGATCACGACCTCGGCGACGCCGACCTGGCGCGTGAAGAGCGCCTCGGGCACCTCGCGCGACAGCGATCTCGGCGCGATCCCGTACTGGTCGGCGAGCGTCTGCGCGTGCCGGCTGAGGTCGGGCGGGAGCGAGCGCGCCCGGCGGTCCGGCAGCAGCCGCGGTGCGAGCAGCAGCGCCAGCGCGACGCTGCCGGCCGCCAGCGGCAGGCCGACGAGCGCGAACTCGAAGAAGCCGAAGCGGCCGACGCCGGCGTCGGCCGCCGCCTCGGAGGCGAGGATGTTGACCGGCGACCCGGTCAGCACCAGCAGCGAGCCGGCGTGGGCGCTGAAGGCGAGCGGCATCAGCAGCTTCGACGGCGTGCGGCCGATGCGGGCCGCGATCACGACCATCATCGGCACGAGCGCCGCGACGGCGCCGTTGGGCGTGATCAGCGCCGCGAGCACCGCGC
The DNA here is from genome assembly GCA_035473605.1 of Conexibacter sp. Taxonomy (GTDB): domain Bacteria; phylum Actinomycetota; class Thermoleophilia; order Solirubrobacterales; family Solirubrobacteraceae; genus Conexibacter. The sequence goes on along the minus strand of DATIOB010000784.1, from coordinate 16,014 downwards.
TCAGCGCGAGCACGAAGGCGACCAGCCGCGAGGTGTCGCCGGCCGCGGCGCCGACGAGCCGCTGCCCGGCCCAGGTGGTGACGCCGGTCGCGTCGAGCGCCTCGCTGACGACGAACAGCGAGGCGATGAAGAGGACGGTCGGGTCGCCGAAGCCGGCCAGCGCCTCCCCGAGCGACAGCACGCCGGCGGCGTACAGCGCCAGCGCCGCGCCGAGCGCGACGACGGCGACGGGGAGGCGGTTCCAGACGAACAGCGCGACGGCGCCCGCCAGGACCAGCAGCGTGACCGTCGCGTCATCCACGCGCGGCGCCGGTCAGCGGACCGGCCAGCCCGGCCCGAGCGGTATGCCGATCAGGTACCAGGCGACGAAGAACAGCGTCCACGCGATCGTCAGCACGAGCGTGTACGGGATCATCAGCGCGATCACCGTGCCGATCCCCGCGTCGCGCTGGTAGCGCTGCGCGAAGACGACCATCAGCGCGAAGTACGGCATCAGCGGCGTCAGCACGTTGGTGGGGGAGTCGCCGACGCGGTAGGCCGCCAGCACCGTCTGCGGCTCGATCCCGAGCCGCAGCATCAGCGGCACGAAGATCGGCGCGAGGATCGCCCACTTGGCGATCTTCGCCGGGATCAGGAAGTTGACGAGGATCGTCACGACCATCACCCCGAGCAGCAGCCAGAGGTCGCCGAGGTCGAGCTCCTCGAGGATGTCGCCGAGCCAGACGGCGGCGACCTGCGCCATGTTGCTGAAGTCGAATTAGGCGATGAACTGGGCGATCAGCAGGAAGAGGAAGAGCAGGCTGACGAGGCTCGCCCACGATCTCGTGATCATCCCGAGCACGTCGTCGCTGCCTCTGATCGTGCCGACCACGCGCCCGTAGGCGATCCCGGCGGCGAGGAAGGCGGCCGAGATGATCACGATCAGGCTGCTCATGAAGGGCGAGTCGCCGATGATGTCGCCGGTCTCGGGATTGCGCAGCGGCGCACCCGACGGCAGCGTCAGCAGCGCGACGACGGCGAGCACGACGAGCACCGCGATGCCGGCCCAGCGCAGCCCCTTCGCCTCCAGCGCCGGGTCGACCGCCGCGCCCTCCTCGCGCGCCAGCTCCTCCTCGTCGGCGAGGCTGCGGTCCCATCTGCCCAGCCGCGGCTCGACGATCTTGGTCGTCACGAGCGCGATCACGATCGTCAGGAAGATCGTGCAGGCCGCGCCGAAGTAGAGGTTGGAGACGAGGTCGATTCTGGTCGTCGGGTCGACCAGCGCGGCCGCCTCGTTGGTGATGTCGGTGATGACGGCGTCGGCGGGGACGATCAGGATGTTGACGCCGAAGGCGGCGCTGACGGCGCCGAAGCCGGCCGCGATCCCGGCGAGCGGATTGCGCCCGACGCTGAGGAAGGCGGTCGCGGCTAGCGGGATCAGCACGAGGTAGCCGGCGTCGGCGGCGATGCTCGAGACGATCCCGACGAAGACGATGATGAAGGTCAGCGACGCCGCGGTCGAGATCGCGACGAGCTTGCGGATCAGGCCGCCGACGAGGCCGGACAGCTCCGCGACGCCGACGCCGATCATCGCGACGAGGATCACGCCGATCGCCGTGAAGCCGAGGAAGTTCGGCACGAACGAGGTGAACATGAAGCGGATCCCGTCGACCGTCAGCAGCCCTCTGACGGAGAAGGTCTCGGTCACGACCTCGTACTGCTCCGGGGCGCTGTCGTACGGCAGCGAGCTGACGCCGTTGAGGCTCTGTCCGACCGCGTCGCCGCCGCTGGTGTCGACGACCTCGCTGGTGATGCTGACGCCGATCCAGTCGAGCACCTGCGAGAGCACGATCACGCCGATGCAGAGGCCGAGGAAGAGGATCGCCGGGTTCGGGACCTTGTTGCCGTTGCGCTCGATCCAGGCGAGCGCGCGCTGCGTGAAGCCGCCCTCGCCTGGCTGCTCGCCGAAGCCGCCGGTGCCGTCGACGTGCTCGGAGGTCGCGGCGCTCATCGCGCGCTCCCGTCGCTGAACGCGGCGGCGTAGCGGCCGAGGAAGTCGGCCTCGGCGATCGTCGCGCGCTCGAACTCGTCGAGCAGCAGCCGCTCGTCGGGGCCGTGGATGTTCGCGAAGCCGTCGGCGGTGCCGACCAGCAGCGCCTCGGCCTGCGGCAGCGCCTGCGCGAGCGCGCTGACGATCGGGATCGAGCCGCCGCTGCCGGCGAGGATCGCCTCGCGGCCCCACGCCTCCGACCAGGCGGCACGCGCGGCCGTGTAGGCCGGCCCGTCGGTCACCGCGGCGAAGCCGTTGCCGGTCGCGCCGGGCCGCACGTCCAGCTCGATCCCGTACGGCCGCTGCGCGCGCAGGTGGTCGATCACGACGCGCTGGGCCTCGACCGCGTCCTGCTCGGGGTGGACGCGCACGTTCAGCAGCGCGCGGGCGTACGGCGCGACGGCGTTGAGGGCGCCGTCGACCGACGGCACGTCGATCCCGGTGACGGTGATCGCCGGGCCCGACCAGACGCGCGAGCCGAGCCCGCCGCTGCCGATCAGCGGCATCCCGTCGAGGATCGTCCCCAGCTCGCGGAAGTCGGCCTCCGGCTGCGCCGGTCCGGCCCACTCGTTGCGGCGCAGGCCGGCGACGGCGACGTCGCCCGCGTCGTCGTGCAGCGAGGCGAGCGCCTTCAGCAGCGCCAGCAGCGCGTCGGGGGCGGCGCCGCCGTAGAGGCCGCTGTGCTTGGCGGAGGCGAGCGTGCGCGTCTCGACGGTCACGTTCGCCATCCCGCGCAGCGCCGTCGTCAGCGTCGGCTGGCCGGGGCGGATGCTGCCCATGTCGCCGATGATCAGCGCGTCGGCTTCGAAGCGGCCGGGGTCGGTCGGCGGGTAGGTGCCGAGCGCGCCGCTGCCGATCTCCTCGTAGCCCTCGATGCAGAGCTTGATCCCGACCGGCGGCCGGCCGTCCCACGCGCGCAGCGCGCCGAGGTGGGCGACGATGTTCGACTTCGTGTCGGCGACGCCGCGCCCGACGAGCGCGCCGTCGCGCTCGGTCGGCTCGAACGGCGGCGAGGTCCACTGCGACGGGTCGCCGGCGGGGACGACGTCGTAGTGGCTGTAGAGCAGGACCGTCGGAGCGCCGGGCGGCGCAGGGATCTCCCCGGTCACGACGGGAGCGGTGTCGGGAAGGTCGAGCCGGTCGACGCTGACGCCGGCCTCGGCGAACAGCCGCGAGGTCAGCTCGAAGGCGTCGAGCAGCGGCTGGTCGATCTGTCCCGGAACCGAGACGGAGGGGATCCGCACCAGCGCCTCCAGATCCCGCCGCAGCTCCGGCATCAGCTCCCGCACCCGGGTCGCGACGTCGCGCACTTCCATGGCCCCTGCTTTCTGGAATGACGGATCGACCTGCTGCAGGGAGAACATGTCAGACCGCCGACCGGGAGGCAACTCGAACTGTTGGCGCCCTGTTTACAAGGCGGTCGCCGGATCGTTCGCGGCAGGCCGCAGGGCCGGTGGAGGCGACGATCCGCGGCGCTGCCGGGCGTCGCGGGCGCCGGCCGATCGGGCGGCGATCGGGCCGCGTTCGGGACCAGGAACGGGCCCGCGCGGACGGTTGCGCTCAGGCGGCCTTGCGCGCCGACTGGGCCGGCCAGGCGATCGCCTCGCGCGGCATGCCGACGGCGACGGCGAGCACCGCGCGGGTGGCGCGACGGGGCGAGCAGCGGGCGTGCTCGATGTCGTAGATCTGGCGTGAGCTGACGCCGGCGCGGCGCGCGAGATCCTCACGCGAGAGTCCGGCTCGTTCACGGGCTTCCCTCAGCAGCACCGCTCCATCCTAACCCGCGGCGGCGACGCCGACGAGCGATCCGGGGGCGATCCGGCGGAACCTCCGGAGGAAGCTCCGAAACGCTTGGCGGCGGCCGCCCGCGGCGCCGATGCTGCGCCGCAATGGTCCGCTCCTTCGACGGCAAGCGCGTCAGCGACGACTGGTTCGCCGTCCTCTCGGCAGCGCGCCGGGCGGGCGTCAGGTTCCGGCTCAACAGCGGGCAGCGGACGCTCGCCGAGCAGCAGCGCCTCTACGACCTCTGGCAGGCCGGCATCGGCAACCTCGCCGCCGTCCCGTCGGCGACCGCGCCGCACATCCGCACGGGCCGCCAGGACCACGCGCTCGACGTCGACGTCAACGTCGGCGGGGGCGCGGCGGGACTGCGCCAGTGGCTGCGCCGGCAGGGCGTCGCGACCTCGCTGACGGTCGCCGGCGAGCCATGGCACGTCGAAGCCGACAGCGCCGACGACCTCCACGCCGTCGCTCGCCGGCTCGCCAAGCCGCTTACCGTGTTCGACCGCCTGCGCGCGCGCCCCCTGCGCCGTGGCGCCCGTTCGCCCGACGTCCGCACGGTGCAGGTCTACCTGCGGCGCGGCGGCTGGTTCACGGGAACGCCGGCGCAGGCGGTCGGCACGTTCGGCCCCGCGCTCGTCGCGGCGGTCGAGGCGTTCCAGCGGCGCGTCGGCCTGACCGTCGACGGGATCGTCGGGGCGAAGACCTTCGCGGCGCTGCGGCGCCGCTACGGATGGCGCGTCTGGTCCAGACGCGGCGCGGCGAAGCCGGCGGCGGGCTCAGAGGCGCCGCCGACGACGCTGCGGATCTCCGCGACCGGCCTGCAGCTGATCGAGGAGTTCGAGGGCTTCTTCGCGCGCCCCTACGCCGACCCGGCCGGTCATGCGACCGTCGGCTTCGGCCATCTGCTCCACCACGGTCCGGTCACCGACGCCGATCGGCGCGCGACCTGGATCGCGGACCAGAGCACGCCGGGCCAGCTGACGACCGTCGAGGCGCGCCGGCTGCTCCGGCAACAGCTGGAAGGGGACTACGAGCCGGCCGTGCGCGCGCTGCGCGTCCCGCTGGCGCAGCACCAGTACGACGCGCTCGTCTCGTTCGTCTACAACGTCGGGACCGGCGCGCTCGGCCCGGACACCGGGATCGGCCGCGCGCTGCGCGCGCTGCGCTGGCGCGACGCCGCCGACGAGCTGCTGCGCTGGGACAAGACCGGCGACCCGCCGCGCCCGCTGCCCGGCCTGACGCGCCGCCGGCGCGCCGAGCGGACCCTTTTCCTGACGGCGGCGCGGGCTGGACGATGAGCTTCGCGCGCGCCTTCCTCGACGACCTCGTGCGGCTCAAGCTGCCGGTCACCGCGGCCGCCGTGCTCGCGACCGCGCTGGCGCTCGTGCAGCCGTTCGGGATCACCCTCGGCGGCGACGCGACGGCGAAGCTGACGGCGGCGCTGGTCGCCGTCGGCGTCGTCTCGCAGTACCTGCAGGACCGCCTCGGCGGCGTCGTCGTCAAGACCAACCCGGCGACGCTCAGCGCTCCGCCGACGGAGGTGAGCGAGTAGCCATGGCAACACCCGTCTGGGCCCCGACGGCCGACCAGGTCGCCGCGCTGATGCACTCCCGCACGCGCGGACGTGACTCGATCGCCGCGACCGCCGCGCGCGAGCAGGGCAGATTCACCGCCAACACGCGGCCGTCGGAGACGCAGGTCAGAAACCTGATCGAGCTGGCGTGCAACGACGTCGCGGTCGCCTTCGCCGGCCGCAGCCCGTGCACGGCGACGCTCGAAGCGGCCGCCGGCACGGCGGCCGCCTACCGCACCGCGCAGCTGATCGAGGCCTCCTACGCGCCCGAGCGGACCAACCACCTCGGGCTCGCGCACAGAGTCTTCGGCGAGCTGGCGGCCGACGCGATCAGAGCGGTTGCGCTCGCGGTCGCCTCCGGCTGCCCGCTCGACGAGCCGGAGGAGCCGTGAGCAGCCGCGCGCTCGGGCCGCTCGTCACGCCGTGGTCGCTCAGAAGCGCGGCGCGCGAGCTGCTGCTCGGCCATCACCTCGGCATCTACCTCGACGAGATCGTGCGGCAGCAGACGCCGGTCGGCCACCCGGTCAAGCGGATCGAGCGGCCGCTCGACGTGCTCTGCCGCGAGCGACCGCGGGTGCGCGCCGAGGAGCGCCTGCCGGCGTTCGTCGTCGGCTGCCCGGGCACGCTCGACGACGTCCGCTACCGCGGCTCCGACGGCGAATACCACGGCACGCTGAAGCTGGTCGTGCATGCGCTCACGAGCGCGGCCGACGAGCTGGTCGGCGGCGAGACGGCGAGCATCCTCGCGCTCGGCGCGGCGACGCTGCTGCTGCACGAGCTGCCGCTGAGCACTGGCTTCAAGGTCCGCTGGCTCGGCGTCGTCGCCGAGTCACCGGCTGAGGACCCGGCGCGAGCGCCGGTGCCGCTCGACCATCTCTCCGTGAACGTCAACGTGAGCGCCGAAGCCGAGCGCACGCTCCACGCCGAGGGTCACGTGCTGGCCGTCTCCGGCGTCCTGTTGTCGGATCTCGGCGGCCCGTTGCCGCCCGATCTCAGAGATCCGCCGATCGAAGACCCGGCGCTCGACCTGGAAGACGGGCCGAGTGTCGAGGAGATCGCCGTGACCACCACTCCAGTCGAGGAGATCCCATGAGCGAGGCCGTGCCGGTGAAGCACGTCGTGCTGTCCGCAACCAACGCAGGAGACGCAAGCTGATGCCGCTGCCCGAAGTGATCGTGCGCCGCGGGGACCGCGGCGCCGCGCCCCTCCCGGCCGACGACGTCTCGACTCGCTTCGAGGTCGTCGTCGCCGATCGCGGCCCGACCGGCGTGCCGATCGAGTGCCGCTCGTTCGCCCAGGTCCGCGACGCCGTCGGCGACCACACCGCGACCTCGACGCTGCGTGCGCTCGAGTCCTACTTCGCCGAGGGCGGCGGCCGCGCCGTGCTCTCGCGCGCCGCCGGCCCGACGGCCAGACCGGCGACGCTGGTCCTGAGAGACGGCACCAACGCCGCGGTGACGGTCACCTCCGCCGGCCCGGGCACCTACTACCACGGCGTCAGAGTGACGGTCGGGACTGCCAGCTCCGGCAGCCAGAGAGTCACCGTGACGCTCAACGGCTCCGAGCTGGTCAGCGGCACCGTCACCAGAGCTGCGGAGGCGGTCGACCTCATCAACCGCTCCGGCTACGCGTCGGCGACGGTCACCGCCGCCGACAGATGGCCGCTGGCGGCGATCGCCGACCAGCCGCTCGCCGGCGGCGTCGACGACGCCGCCGTCACCGACGCGCAGGTGGTCGCGGCACTCGGCGCCTTCGACGAGGACCTCGGCCCCGGCACCGTCTGTGCGCCCGCGTGGGACAGCGTCGTCGTCCTCACCGCGCTCGCCAACCACGCCGCCGCCAACAACCGCTTCGCCCGCGGCGACCTCGGCCGCGACCTCGACGTCGCGACGATGAGAACGCGCGCGCAGGCGATCCGGGAGCTCCCGAACGCCAGACACATCCAGCTGCTCGCGGGCTGGGTCAACATCTCGGTCGCCGGCGTCACGCTGGCGGTGCCGCCGTCAGGCGTCCACACCGGCCGCGAGGCGCTCGCCGATCGCGAGAACGGCGCCGGTCCCGGCCAGCCGTGCTCGTGGAGCTTCGGCGAGTACCGCACGCCGGTCGGCGTCGCGCGGCTGTTCACCCGCAGCGAGCGCGTGGCGCTCAACGACGCCGGCGTCAACGTGATCGTGCAGGACTCCCAGGGCGCGATCTACGCGGAGGACGCGATCACGGCGGCGGACCCGAACAGATACCCCCAGTACGCCGAGGTTTCGGCGATGCGGGTGACGATGGCGATCCACGCGCAGGCGAAGCAGATCCTGCGCACGCGCGTGATGCAGACGATCGACGGCCAGGGCCATCTGGCCGCGGCCGCGACCGGGGACCTGATCGGGATCTGCTCGAGCTGGTACGCGCGTGAGGCGCTCTACGGGGCGGATGCCTCGGAGGCGTACGCGGCGAGCGTCGTCGCTGAGACCGAGGCGGGCAGACGCCCGCGGCTGGTCGGCTACATCGCACTTCGGCCGTCCCCGTCGGCGCACACGGTCGAGTTGACCATCACCCAGGTCGCCGCGAGCGACACGATCTAGGAGACGCAGGAGATGGCAAACCGAACGCTGACCGCTGACTGGCAGTTCTCCGCCATGATCTCGGTCCCAGGGCTCGACGTGAAGGTCGACGGCAACTGGGACGCGATCGACGGCGGTGACACGACCTCCCAGGTCCGCCGCTACCGGCCCGGCGGCAGAGCCCAGTCCGAGGCGATGCCGGCGCCGTCGGTCACGAGCGACATCGTGCTCGAGAGAGCCTTCCGCGGCTCGATCGACAGCACGCTCCGCAACAGACTCGCCGGTGCGATCGGCAGAGACGTGACCGTCACCGTCTACCCGCTGGACGAGAGAGGGGTCACGCTCACCGGCAGGGGCGAGACGATCAACGGGATCCTCAAGGAGGTCACCCGCCCAGCCTTCAGATCGGAGGGCGAGGGCGTCGCGCTGTTCAGAGTCGTCGTCGCGCCGGACGGGACCTGGGAGCAGGCGTGACCGCACTCGATCCGAAGACGACGGCCGACGCGGCCGTCGCGCCGGTCGAGGTGGACGAGACGGCCGCGGCGGGCAGCGATGCCGTCGCGGCCGACGCGCCGCTGGCGCGCCTGCGCCGCGCCTACGCCCAGCGCCGTCGCGAGGCCGAGCTGTTCCTGCCCGTGCCGGGCTGGGACGACGCGCTGGTCGCGCGCGTCACCGTGCCCGACCACGACTTCACCAGAGCGATCCGCGGCGAGCCGGGCACGGTCGACTGGATGGGCGACTTCGTCGCCGCGACCGTCGCGGGGCTGTACGAGAGCGACGGCGTCGACGACGCCGGCCGCCCCCGGCTGACGCCGCACGAGGGCCGCTTCGGCCCGCTGCGCTTCGACATCCACTACGCCGACACGATCGGGCTGGCGGAGTCGATGTCGGCCCGCGACGCGGCCCATTCGGCCTTCATGGTCGGCGGCGAGGACTCGCTCCCGGTCATCAACGTCGTGGCGCTCGCCGACTTCTGCGGCCGCATCGAAGCCTGGCTCGCGGACACGACCCGCGAGATCGCGGAGGCGATCGTCCCGGGGCGCTGAGCCTCGGCGAGCAAAGCTATGTCGAGCTTGCCCTGGCACTTGGACTCGACCGGATCGCCGAGCGGCTCGTCGCCGGCGACGCCGTCGAGCGCACGTTCTGGCGTGAGCGACTCGCCGGGGCTGACCGTTACGCCGCCAAGCGCGACGAGCGCCTCGCGCACCACGTCGCCCAGCTCATGTGGAGGTGATCGTTGATGGCCAGCGATCCGTTCAGATCGGTGGGGACTGGCCTTCCGTCGCCACCGAAGAAGAGAAGATTCGTGCCCTCTCCGGCGCGCGTCCCGACGAACTCCGGGATCGTCGGCGCGCCGCTCGGCGGCAAGCCGGTCGACGTCAACGCCGGCTACACCGGCTCGACGTACACCGGCGGCTCGACCTACAGCGGCGGCTCCAGCTACGGCGGCGGCACCGCCACGGGCTACACGCCCGGCGTCTCGGCGCGCGGCTCGGCCGGCACGACGATGGGCCTGTCGATCCCGAGCTACCGCTACCGCAAGACGCCCAGCCAGCTCGCCGCGGCCAGGTTCCTGCAGGGTCTGCTGACGCCGTCGCGCGCGATACCGTCGTTCTCCAGCGAGGAGCTCGACGCGTGGCGCGAGCCGGAGAAGAAGCGCTTCGGGTTCAACATCGGGCCGGTCCGCATCGAGGCGCCCGGGCCGGTGCAGAACGCCGCCGAGGTGCTCAGCCGGGTCGATCCCGGTGCGCTCGCGAGCGGGACGGCGAACGTCGCCAAGACGGGCTACGGCGCGGCCAAGAGCACCGTCCAGTTCGGCCTGCGCTCTCAGTTCGGCACCGACAAGCTGCTCGAGCTGCCGCAGGGGTACGTCAAGCAGAAGCTGATCCGGCTCGTGCCGCAGTTCTCGATCCCGGGACTGGCCGACCTCAACCGCCAGTACAACAACGCCACCCGCGGCGAGGACCCGCTCAACACCAGAGGCTTCTTCGAGACGACCGGGAAGCTCGGCATGGGAGTCGGGATCGGGAGAAGAGTCGGCCTGCCAGGCCTGTCGCGGGTGGCCGGCGACGTCGCGATCCTCGACAAGTTGAACCTGATGGGCGGCGCTTGGCTCAACTCGTCGGCGGCCTGGGAGCTGGTGATGGGCAGAGGCAGCGTCCAAGACTACGCCGACGCCACCGTTTCGAGCGGGCTCGCCTTCGGCGCCGCCGCTCTGCCGATGGGCAAGTTCAGACATTTCGACGGAAGAGCGCTCGGCGAGATGCTCGGCGACCTCGGCCTCGCCAAGGACGTCGCCGACTTCGTACTGGAGAACCGCGGCAGAAGGAGTCTGGAGGAGCTGGTCAGCCCGACGGATCCACGGCACTGGCTGCCGCCCTCCGGCCCGATCCGGATACGCGCCGGCGGCGGGGTGGTGGCCAACGGCGAGACGACGCTGGTCGGCGAGCGCGGGCCCGAGATCGTGCAGCTTCCGGCCGGGTCGAACGTCATCCCCGCGCATCGCTCGCGCGAGCTGATGGAGCCGGCGCCCGCCGGCGGCAGGACGTTCGGCGGAGACCGCGAGCTGCACGTGCACCAGCACCTCGACGGGCGCGAGATCGCGCGTTCCACGGTCCGCAACCTCGACGACGACGAGCAGTGGGGATGGCGATGAGCGACAACGACTGGAGGGTGGCGAAGGAGGCCGAGGCGGCGAACCGCATGGACGCGCAGGCGTTGCGCCACCGTGCGAAGCAGCAGCAGAAGCAGGCTGAGCACCGGCCGAGAAACACCGACGTGCGGCCGACGCCGATCGGCAAGAGGAGAAGAAACACGCCGCCGATCGACGTCATCAGACTGATCAGCCACGAGGACGACATCTTCCTCAAGGCCCGTCTCGACGACGGCTATCCGCGCTTCTTCGGCGGCTACGGGGGCTGGGAGGACGAGGCACGGCCGGGTCAGGTCGCCGCGACGATCTTCCGCGGCACGACCGCGCCGCGGATGAAGCTCAGACTGATCCTCGGCGGCTGGCCGACGCAGCCGAGAGGCACCGACTGCGAGCGCGACATGCGCCGCCTCGACCACTTCGCGCGGATCCCGTTCGACGGCGGCGCCAAGGACCGGCCGACGCTCCTGCGGATCCGCGGCCAGGTCCCGCACCACCACCGCCGTTGGTTCGTCGAGAACCTCGAGTGGGGCGACGTGCTCGTCCACCGCAGCCTGCGCGTGCGCGCGTTCGTGACGGTGACGCTGAGAATGTACGTCCCGGTCGAGCTGCTGAAGCGCAGAGACCGCGTCGCGCGGCCGACGAGAGGCCACACGGTCAGACGCGGCGAAGATCTGCAGCAGATCGTCAAGGAGAACATGGACGTCGACGCCACCGGCGAGATCGTCGCGGCGGCCAAGTTCGTCCGCAGAATAAACGGCCTCAAGCCCGGTGTCGCGCTCACAGCGAACCAGAGACTCAAGCTCCCGGTCGGCAGCTGGTGGCGCAGAGAGAGCAAGAAGAGAGCTCCGATCGCCGCGACCGGGACGCCGAAGATCAGACCGCCAAAGGTCCTGCCGCGGGGATCGAGCAGATGAGCGTCTTCGCGCTCCCCGGCGATTCGCGCACGCTCGACGGCGACGTCCGCCTCGACGGCAAGGGCGTCGACCTGCTCGTCGGCGACGGCCTCGTCAGCTTCGAGGAGACGCGCAGCCTGGTCGGATCGTCGGTCGTGCGGCTCGGCGTCATCGATCCCGAGCGGGTGCTGGTCGACTCCGGCCTCTTCAAGCCGAGATCCGGCGACGACGAGCGGCTCGAGCGCGACGTCGTGCTGGAGCTCGACGACGTCGTCTACTGGCTGCGCTCGATCGCCAAGCGCGACGACCGCTTCACGTTGACGTTCGAGGACCGCACCGTCGCCAAGCTGCGCGACAAGGGCAAGGTGATGCTCGTCGACGCGAGCGTGACCGACCACCGCACCTTCGTCAGAAGACTGTGCAAGCGCGCCGGCATCGACGAGCTCGTGCTGGAGGAGCCGGGCGAGCGCGAGCGCAGAGCGCGCGGCTCGCTCAAGGGGGACTCGAGAGGCCGTCGCGCCAGCGCGCTCGCCGACGCCGACGACCGTCGTGCCGAGGGCATCGACGACGAGGCGCGGCTGAAGGTCAAGTCGGCGTGGGCGACGAGGCGGCAGCTCGACGTCGCCACCCGGCTGCTGGCCACCGCGCGCGACCTGAACGCGGGCGACAAGGCGATGCAGGCGCTCCTGGCGGTCGCGATCGAGCAGTCGGCCTTGACGAACGAGACGCACGCCGACGGCCACGGCCGGCTCGGCGTCCTCGGCGCGGTCCCCGACCGCACTCGCAGCCATGTCGGCAGATTTCTGCGGCGCGGCGCGATCGACGTCGAGTTCAGCGCCGAGGCGTTCCTGCGCGATCCCGGCTTCAGCGGCCAGGGCGGGGCGCTCCGAGTCTCCCGCAACCACCCCGACTGGAGCGTCGGCAGGATCGCGCGCGAAGTGCTGCACCGCGGCAGAGCGGCCGACTTCGACCGTTGGCGCGCGCAGGCGCAGGAGCTGATCGAGGAGTTCCGCAACGACGCCCCCGACGAGGAGGAGACCAGCCGCAAGGACCAGCTGCTCGCGCTCATCAGGGGCGAGACCTACTGGGACGCGGCGGTCCGCACGGCCGATCAGAACGACTTCGTCTTCTTCGTCGCATCCAACAGGGCCTACTACCTCCCGCAGAGAACCCTGCGCACCAGTCGCGCGCGGATGCGGATCGGCGAGCAGACGCCGGGCATCCACACGATCGACTGGGAGTGGGCGCCGAACAAGCGTCTGCGCCGGATCGAGGTGACCTGCGACGCCGTCATGTGGGACGTCCCGCCGGGCGCGATCGTCGTCCTCGACGACGACTGCGGGCCGGCCGCCGGACGTTGGCTGGTCGGCGAGTACCGCCGCTCGCGCTACCACAGCACCGCCGTCGTGACGCTCGTCAGAGCGCGCAAGAGAACGAAGAGAGACGACGAGAGAGACGACAGATGAGCGTGCTGCTGCGCAGGAGAGAGACGGGGTCCTCCGGGGTCCCGCGAGAGGCGCGCGTCTCCAACCCGGACCCGGACGAGCTGACCGTCACGATCGACGACTTCGACGGCGACGAGCTCTCGCGCCACGCCTGGCCTGTCGTCTCATGGCCGCCGAGCGCGACGGCGGTGCCGGCGCGCGGCGACCGCTGCCTCGTCGTCAGATCGGAGATCGGCCGCGTCTGGGTCGTTGCGGCCGAGTGGACGGGCCCGGCGCTGACCTGGCGCCCGCTCGAGCTCGTGACCGCGGTCTGGGAGCAGTACGACAGAGACAGATATCCGGTCGGCCACGCGAAGTCGCCGAACGGCTGGGTCGCGCTGCGGGGCGTCGTCAGAGCGAAGGAGGCCATCAGAGCTGAAAGAGCGCTGCTCGCCAGACGACTGGATGCGGAGTTCCGCCCTCCGACCAACCGCAGCTTCCCCTCGTCGGTCGGCGGCGGCCTGGCGGGCCGCATCAGCGTGCGATCGGACGGCGAAGTGATCATCGGCGCGGTCCCGCCGTCAGGAGCCACCCTGACCGACGTCTGGACGCTCGACGGCATCGGCTACTGGGCGGAGGACTGAACCATGACTGACATCCCACATCTCTCTGTGCCGCTGCGGATCGCGAACAAGCGTTTCGCAGCGGTCGAGCAGGACTCCGCGCAGCACGTCGCGGAGTGCGTCGAGGCAGCCGTTCGGACCGAGCTGGGCTCGCGCGTCGAGGCGCCCGACTTCGGCGTGCCGTCGTACGTGCTCGCCGCCGGCGGCGTCGACGTCGACGAGCTGCGGGAGGCGATCGTCACGTCCGAGCCGCGCGCGGAGGTGGTCGCCGAGCTGGTCGACTCGCTCGACGACCTGCGTGCCGAGAGCATCCGCATCCTGATCGAGGAGGAGTACTGACGTGGCCGTGATCCGACCCGAGATCGAGACCGACCCGACGGAGCTGGAGCAGATCGCGATCGCGTACCTGCAGGACGCCCTCCCCGGATGGGAGCCGGCCGAGGGCGATCTGATGACATGGCTGATCGCCGCCCACGCGCGCATGGTCGCCGAGGAGCGCGACATCGCCGCCGACGTGCCGCTGGAGCAGATCCTGCGGCCGCTCGGCGAGGAGGTCCACCGCGTGCTGCCGCGCGTCGCGACGCCGGCGACGGTCGAGGCCACCGTCACCCTCCGCGACGGGCTCGGCTACACGATCCCCAAGGGCGCCGAGATGCTCGTGCGCACGGCCGGCGACGACGGCGTCACGATGGCCGTCGTCGACGACGTGACGGTCGCGCCGACGCCGGGGGAGCCGGCTGTCAAGGGCATCGCGATCGTGAGACTGCGCGCGATCGCCGGCAGAGAGGGGACGGCCGGCAACGGACTGCGAGCGCCCGACAACACCGTCGTGCCGATCCGCCAGCTCGAGTTCATCGAGTCGGTCGCGCTGGCGGGGACGTCGTTCGGCGGCACCGACGCCGAGAGCGACGACCAGTACCTGCAGCGGCTCGTCGACACGCTCGCGCTGACCTCACCGGTCCCGATCCTGGCTGACGACTTCGCAGCGCTCGCGCGCCAGCAGGCGGGGGTCGGCCGCGCGCTCGCGCTCAACAACACGGTCCTCAACGACGAGATCGTGCGCATCGAGGCCGACGCCAGAACGGCGCTGACGCTCACCGACGGCGCGACCTCGACGGCCTACCCGATCGCCGCCGCGGCCACGAACGACGCGATCAGAACGACGTTCGCGGCCTTCAACCCGGTCGTCGAGGGCGGACCGATCGGCACGGCGGCGGTCACGCTGCGGCTGCGCGACCGGACGAGATACGGGCCGTGGAGATTGAGCCTCTCGACGACCGCCACCGGCACCAGCCCGGTCACCGCGGTCGGCAGCGCCAGCCTCGCGGTCCTGCAGAGAGGGGGCGCGCTCGCCGTCAGAGAGCGGTCGGTCACGGTCGCGGTGATCGGACCCGACGGCGGCAGCGTCTCGACCGACACGCTGCTGGCAGTCCGCACCGCGCTCGAGTCGGTGCGCGAGCTGAACTGGGAGGTCAGCGTGATCGAGCCGACCAGCGTCCCGATCAACGTCACCTACTCGGCCGTCACGTGGCCGACCTACGACCCCGCGACCGTCGAGAGAGCCGCGGCGGCCGCGCTGACCGCGTACCTGTCGCCGGCGAGATGGGGGATGGGCGACGGCGTCGGCGGTGACGACGACAGCGTCTGGGTCGACGAGCGGACCGTCCGCTACCTCGAGGTCGCGCAGGTGCTCAACGAGGTTCCCGGGCTGCGCTACGTGACGAGCCTGTCGCTGTCCGGCGCGGGCGGCCCCGACGCCGCCGGCAACATCCAGCTGACCGGCACCGTGCCGATGCCGAAGGCCGGGACGATCAGAAGCACGGTGCGGGAGGGCTGATCGGATGGCCATCTACACCAAGGGGACGCCGGTCAGCGTGATCGAGGACGGCGTCGAGACGACGTTGACGGTGGAGATGCTCGCCGGCGAGGTGCTGGCGAGAGCCGGCGGCGTGGCTGCCGTCACCGGTCCGAAGGGCGACCCGGGCGCCCCCGGCGCCGCGGGCGCCGGCGTCCCCGCCGGCGGCGCGCCGGGACAGCTGCTGGCGAAGAGCGGCAGCGGCGACTACGCGACCGGCTGGGTGGCGCCGCCCGTTGGCGCTGCCACGGTCGGCTTCGTCCAGCACGGCGCCAGCACGACGGAGCCGCGCCCGAGCGGCTACGGGCTCGTCGTCTGGGTCGGCAGCGGCAGACCGCAGCACGGCCAGACCGGCGACATCTGGATCGCGAGCTGAGGACGAGATGGCGAAGCTGCGCCTGCAGGCCGACCTGATCTTCGACGACGCCGACCCGGCGGCCGCCGGCGTCTACGACGCGCTCGTCGCGCTCGCGCCGAGACTCGGCACGATCCCCGCCGGCAGAGGCGTCGAGCCGAGCCGCGTCGAGCTCCACCGCTG
This sequence comes from Conexibacter sp., assembly GCA_035473605.1. Taxonomy (GTDB): domain Bacteria; phylum Actinomycetota; class Thermoleophilia; order Solirubrobacterales; family Solirubrobacteraceae; genus Conexibacter. Next base: position 92 of record DATIOB010000784.1, on the reverse strand, counting down.
CCACCACGACGAGCCCGACGGCCCGCCGTGCGAGCCGCTGCAGACGTGGGAGGCCATCTAGATGCCGCTCCTGCCCGTCCGCAGCTTCGACG
>DATIOB010000783.1:0-12846 GCA_035473605.1 Conexibacter sp. | reverse complement strand
ACGAGGGCGTGCTGCGGCTCGGCGCCGAGCCCGACGCCGTCGCCGGCGTCCTGCTGGCGCTCGCCGACGGGCTCGCGCTGCGCTTCCTGACCGAGCCGAAGCTCGATCCGCGGCCGACCGTGACGGCCGCGGTCGCCGCGGCGCGCACGCTGATCGCCGACCCGGCGTAGCGGGTGGGATCGCGGCGCTGCGGCGCGTCGCGCTCATCGGCGCAGGTGCTGTCCTGGCGCTGCTGCTGGTCGGCCAGTTCGCGCTGCCGCGCGTCGCGGAGGACGTCGTGAAGGACCGGCTCGGAGGGGACGAGGTGCAGCAGGTCGAGGTCGACGCGCTGCCGGCGATCGAGCTGCTGTGGCGCCACGCCGACCGCGTCAGCGCGCGCGTGCGCAGCTACGACGTGCAGGCCCACGACATCGCCGACGAGATCGCGCAGACCGCCGGCGTGCAGCAGCTCGACGTGCGCATCGAGCGGGTTCGCGTGGCGGCTGGGCTGGAGCTGCACGACGTGCTGGTGGAGAAGCGCGACGGCGTGCTGCGCGGCAGCGCGCTGCTCGATCCCGGCCAGATCGCGGCCGCGCTGCCGGCGGGGATCGAGGGCGAGCTGGTGCCGCAGGCCGACGGCGCCGTCGTCGTCGACGCGCGCGTCGCGGGCGCGCCGGTGCGGCTGCGCGTCCAGGCCCGGGACGGCCGCGTCGTCGCGCGGCCGGAAGGGCTGCTCGGCCTGCTGACCTCCTACACGCTGTTCGCCGACCCGCGGATCGAGGTCGAGCGCGTCAGCGCCGAGCCCGGCCCCGACGGCCGCGTGACGGTGCGCGCGCAGGCGCGGGTGCGTTAGGGACCCAGCAGGCGCGGCATCCGCGCCAGCAGCCGCAGCGAGCCGCTCGGGCGCAGCCTCCGCCGCACCATCGCCATGCGCGGGTCGATCCGGCCCGCCGTCACGTCGACCCAGTCCTCGACGCTGCAGCGGAAGGTCAGGTCGGCGCCGCCGGCGACGGCACCGGGCATCGCGCGCGTGTGACCGTCGTCGATCCGCAGGTGCCACGGCTCGGCGTCGGTGAACTCCCATGCGAGCGTCACTGGCCGGCGCGGCGCGTGGCGGTGGTCGACGAGCCCCTCGACGCCGTCGAACAGCAGTCTCAGCGTCTCGCGGTCGCGCGCCGGCGGGCCGTTCTTCTCGCCGAGGTAGCCGGCTCTCAGCAGCGCGACGCCGTACTCGGCCCGCTCGCGCGGGCTCTGTCCGCGCGGGAGCGGCAGCCGCATCTCGTCCATCGGCATCCCGGCGGCGCGCAGCTTGCTGTCGAGTGAGGCGATCCCCAGCTCGTAGATGTCGAGCAGCTCGAAGCCGAACGCGGTCGCGTAGCGCTCGTCCCAGCCCGGCGGCACGAACACGGCCAGCGCCCACGGCAGCACCTCGCGCAGCAGCTCTGCGACCGCCTCGCGGCACTCCGGGTCCTCGCGCTGGAGGTCGTACAGCAGCTTGACGCCGAAGCCGATGTGGCGCTGCTCGTCGAACTCGACGTTGCGCATCCCGCCGTAGAAGCCGGGCAGCGTGTCGCGCCGCTCGAGATAGCCGGTGATGAAGTGCTGGCCCGACTGCGCCAGCGTCGCCTCGACGATCAGGTGGTAGAGCGCGACGGCGGCCGCCAGCTTCGGCTTCGATCTGTCGTGGCGCAGCTCGTCGGCCATCGTGTCGAGGCGGTCGAAGACCTTGCGGAAGCCCCAGGTCAGCTGCGGCGCGATCGCGGCCAGGCCGCCGGCCATCGTGCCGTCGCCGACGTCGGCGACCTCGTGCATGAAGCGCTTGAAGAAGACCGCGTGGCGCGCCTCGTCGACCTGCTGCGTGGCGAGGAAGTACTTCTGCTCCTCCAGCGGCGCGGCGTCGATGTACGGCGAGAGGTTGTCGGCGACGGCGTCCTCGCCGTGGAAGAAGAGCGAGTAGTTCCACAGCGCCGCTCTGCGCTCGAACGGGTCGAAGCGCTCCTGCCACTGCTCGCGGTCGGCGCTGAAGTCGATCTCGGTCGCGCGCCAGTTGCCGCGTTCCCAGCGGGCGTAGAGGTCCGTGTAGCTGATCTGCTCGGTCGCGCTGACGACGGCCATCTGGCACCTCCTCGGTTGCACCGGATGGTGCAACCGTACAGGCGTCCGACCGGACTGGCTAGGCGGACAGTTTCGGCGACTGCCAGGGCGCCTTCAGGCGGCGCTCCAGCTCGGGCGCCAGCTCGTCGATCGCGATCCGCACCTGCTCGAGCGAGTCGCGGTCGCGCAGCGTGACGGTGCGGTCTTCGAGCGTCTGGTGGTCCACCGTCACGCCCCACGGCGTGCCGATCTCGTCCTGGCGGCGGTAGCGCTTGCCGATCGAGCCGCCCTCGTCGTACTCGGCCTGCATCCGCGGGCGCAGGTCGTCGAAGATCTCTCTCGCGACCTCGGGGTGGCCGGCCTTCTTCAACAGCGGCATCACGGCGACCTTGACCGGCGCGAGCTTCGGGTGCAGGCGCAGGACGGTGCGCACGTCGCCCTCGACCTCCTCCTCGTCATAGGAGTCGACGAGGAAGGCGAGCGTCGCGCGGTCGGCACCGGCGGCCGGCTCGATCACGTGCGGCGTGTAGCGCTCGCCGGTGCCGGGGTCCATGTACTCGAGCTTCTCGCCGGAGGCCGTTCTGTGCGCGTTGAGGTCGAACTCGCCGCGGTTGGCTATGCCCTCCAGCTCCGACCAGCCGATCGGGAAGAGGTACTCGACGTCGCTGGTGCCGGACGAGTAGTGCGACAGCTCGTCCTGGTCGTGCGCCCGCAGGCGCAGGTGGTCGGGCCGGATGCCGAGGTCGGTGTACCAGCGCTCGCGGGCCGAGAGCCAGTGCGCGAACCACTTCGGCGCCTCGTCCGGCGGCGTGAAGAACTCCATCTCCATCTGCTCGAACTCACGCGTGCGGAAGATGAAGTTGCCGGGCGTGATCTCGTTGCGGAACGACTTGCCGACCTGGGCGATCCCGAACGGCGGCTTTCTGCGCGCGAACTGGAGCACGTTCTTGAAGTTGATGAAGATGCCCTGCGCCGTCTCGGGCCGCAGGTAGACGGTCGCGCCCTCGTCTCTGACGGGGCCGACGGTCGTCTCGAACATCAGGTTGAAGGCGCGCGGCTCGCTCAGCTCGCCGCCACAGGTCGGGCATCTGACGAGCGCCGGATCCTTGCCGTTCTCGACGGCGGCCTCCTGCAGGTGGTCGAGGCGCCACCGTCTCTTGCACTCGCCGAGGCACTGCACGAGCGGGTCGCTGAAGCCGGCGAGATGACCGCTGGCCTCCCACACGCGCGGGCTCTGGATGATCGCCGAGTCGATCGCGACGACGTCGTCGCGATCCTGCAGCATCGAGCGCCACCACTCGTTCTTGACGTTCGTCTTCAGCAGCACGCCGTAGTGCCCGTAGTCGTACGTCGATCCGACTCCGCCGTAGATCTCGGAGGAGGGGAAGATGAAGCCGCGCCGCTTGCAGAGCGCGACGATCTTGTCCATGGTCACGATGTCGTTCGCCATCAGGGGGCGGATGCTAACCGGGTCGGCGGGGTCGGCGCACGGACATCGTTCCTTGGCACTCTCGCGGTGAGAGTGCCAACAGACATGTCATACTCTTCCGACGATGCCGATCTACGAGTACCGCTGCGAGAACGGGCACAGCTTCGACGCGATCCAGCGCATGAGCGACGATCCGCTCACGACCTGCGAGGTCTGCGGCGCTCCCGTTCAGCGCGTCCTGCATGCGCCTGCCGTGCACTTCAAGGGCTCGGGCTTCTACAACACCGACTACGGTACGAAGAAGCGTGCCCGCGAGTTGAAGAGCGCGGGCGAGGGCACCAGCAAGAGCAACGGTGATGGCGCCAAGAGCAGCGACACGAAGTCGACCGACAGCAGCTCGACGACCTCCTCGTCCTCGTCGTCCGACGGTGCGTCGGGCGGCAGATCGACGAGCGGCGGCGACAAGCCCGCCAAGAGCAGCACCTCGAAGTAGCGGCCGAGTCGCGGCCGGCGCGCTCGCGCTCGCCGCCGCGCTTCTGCTGCTGCTCGCACTGCCCGCCGTCGGCGCGGCGGCCGCTGAGCCGCGCTTCCTCGGGCAGGTCACCGACGCCCTGCGCGCCCCGGCGCACAAGCTGGCCGCGGGCGACGACGGGCGCGCGCTCGCGGAGCTCGTCTTCCTCGACCGCGAGCAGGACGCGACGAGCTTCCGCACCTGCGTCAGACGGATCGGCCGCAGCACGGTGCGGACCTGCTTCACGACGGTGAGCGGCGACGCCGGCGCTCCGACGATCACGCCGCTGAGATTCCAGCGCGGTCGCTACGCCGTCTCGTGGTCGGTCGCCGGCGAGCCGGTCGCCGGCTGGCGCTTCCGCGTCGTCTGAGCCCGCGCGAGTTCGATCAGCGCTCGCGCCGCCGGGCTCGCCGGTCCCTGCGCGCGCCACGCCAGCTCCATCCGCGCGCGCAGCCGCGGCGAGCCGATCGCGATCGCGTGCAGCCCGCTCTCCGGCGCGGCTGCGACGACGTGCGGCAGGATCGCGACGCCGAGCCCGCGCCGCGCCAGCTGCACGAGCACGCCGGGGTCGCTCGCCTCGAAGGCGATCCGCGGGGTCATGCCGGCGGCGGCGCAGCCGGCGTCGAAGGCGCCGCGCAGCCCGCTGCCGCGCGGCAGGCTGATCAGCGGCAGGCCGGCCAGCTCGACGAGCGCGATCGCGCTGCGGCCGGTCAGCGGGTGGCCCGGGGCGACGGCGGCGACGAGCGGCTCCTCCAGCAGCACCGCCGTCTCGACGCCGGCCGGCGCGGCGCTCGCGAGGCCGGCGACGGCGAGGTCGATGCGGCCGTCGAGCAGCTCCGCCACCAGCCCGTCGGAGTTGGCCTCGCTGAGCGTCACCTCGACCGCGGGGTGGGCGCGGTTGAAGGCGCCGAGCAGGTCGCTGACGAAGCCGGCGGGCCCGCCCGGGACGATCCCGACCGCGACGCAGCCGCGCAGCAGCCCGGCCAGCTCGTCGATCGTCTCGCGCACGCCCGCGACGGCCTCCAGTGCCGCCCGCGCACGCGGCAGCACCGCCGCGCCGACGGCCGTCAGCCGCACCTGGCGGCCGGAGCGGTCGAACAGCGCGTGGCCGAGCTCGGCCTCCAGTCTGCGCACCTGCGCGCTGACGCCCGGCTGGGCGACGTGCAGGGCGGCGGCCGCCTGCGTGAAGCTGGCCGTCTCGGCGACGGCGACGAAGTACTCGAGCTGTCGCAGTTCCATACGCGTTGCTTCTGGACAACAGAAAGCATAGATCTTGTGCTTCTGGCCGGAGCGGGTGAGGCTGTCGGCATGACCACCACACGCGAACTCGCCCACCAGCCGGAAGACCTCGCGCGCCTCTTCGTCGAGCGCGCCAACGTCCGCGACGCCGAGGGGCTCGCGGCGCTCTACGCGCCCGACGCCGTGATGGGCTTCCCGCCCGGCGCCGAGACCGTCGGCCGCGACGCGATCCGCGCCGTGCTCGAGCAGATGCTGGCGCACGCGCCGCTGCCGTTCCCGCTCGAGGAGCCGCTCCCGACGCTGATCCACGGCGACCTGGCGCTGACGGCCACGCGTCCCTCCGACGGCAGCGGCGGCCGCGCGCAGGTCGCGCAGCGCCAGCCCGACGGCACCTGGCTGCGGATCCTCGACCGGCCGGAGGCGGCCGGCGGCAGCTGACGCGGGCGCGCCCGCGCGGGAGACGCCTGCCTAACCGTCCATGAACGACTGCACGGCGCGCTGCTTCTCGGCGTCGTCGACGACGAGGCCGGAGCCGCCGTCGGGCAGCGTCTCGAAGCTCGACGGTCTCAGCACCTCGACCGGCGGCGTGCCGCCGATCGCCGCGGCGCCGAAGAAGCCGAGCAGCGTCGGGCCGCCCATGTCGGTCCGCATCGCCTTCGGCGCCGCCCACGAGACCCACGGCAGCCGGAAGAAGGTGCCGGGCGAGGTGACCTTGTCCTTGATCCCGCTGAGGATGTCCTGCTGGCGTCTTGCACGCGTGAGGTCGTCCTCCGACGGGTTGCAGGAGTTTCTGCGCGTGCGCGCGAGCGTCAGCGCGTCCTCGCCGTCGAGGTGGTTGACGCCTCTTCTCAGCCGCAGCGTCCAGCCGCCGTTGGAGACGCCGCCGCTGATCTCCGAGCAGACGCGCCCGGTTCTGACGTCGATCCCGCCGAGCGCGTCGATCAGCTTCGGGAAGTTCTCGAAGTCGACCTCGATCAGGTGGTTGATCGGGATCCCGAGGTACTGCTCGATCGTGTCGATCGACAGCGCCGCGCCGCCGAAGGCGTAGGCGGCGTTGATCTTCTGGCGGCCGTGGCCGGGGATGTCGACGACGGTGTCGCGCGGGATCGACAGGCGCGAGGACTTGCCGCCGCCGACGCGCCACAGCAGGATCGTGTCCGAGCGGCTCGGACCGCTGGTCGAGGCGCCCGGCTCCTTCGTCCCGGACGGCCGCTGGTCGGAGCCGAGGATCAGGATGTTGTTGGCCGAGAAGAGCGGATAGCCGGCGTCGGTCAGCGCCGCCTTCGCCTCGTCGGAGACCTTGCCCTTCTGGATCTGCGCGCTGACGAGGAACAGCACGAGCGAGAGCGCCAGCCAGGCGCCGACCGCCAGCGCCAGCCACTTGACGACGCGGCCGACGGTGATCGCGCGGCGCGGCCGGCCACCGCCGCGGCCGCCGCGACCGGGCAGCCGCAGCCGCCGGCCGCCGCCGCTTCGACCACCGCCGCCACCGTCGTCATAGCCGCCCGCGGCGGGCTCGCCGAGGCCGGCGTCCTTGCCGCGCAGGCGGTCGCGCAGGCTGCGCGGCCGCGTGCGATACCGGGTGTACGCGGGCTCGTCGCCGGGCCGCGGATCAGCTGCGCCGTCGCCGGCCGCGGGCCGTCCGGCGGGGCGCTCTCCGCGACGCGCGGAGCCGTCCTCGCCGGCACGGTAGACGCGGTAGGAGGGCTGCTCGCCGCGCTCGGGGGGATCGTCGCCGTGCTCTGCCATGGGGCCCGTCTATAGTGCCGACGATGTCGGCCGAGTGCGTTATCGGCGTCGACCTCGGCGGCACCAAGGTGCTCGCCGGCGTGCTCGACGAGGAGCTGAATGTTCACAACCGCGTGTACAGATCTGTGCACGGGTTGCCGCAGGGTGAGCTGATCGAGGTGATCGTCGCCGCGGTCGAGGAGGTGCGGGCCGCCGCCGACGCGGAGGTCTCCGCGATCGGCTTCGGGATCCCGTGCCTGATCGACCAGCGCACCGGCGTCGCGACGATGGCGGTCAACCTGCCGATCAGAGACATGCCGTTCCGGGACGTGATGGCCGAGCGGCTGGGGCTGCCGGTGCACGTCGACAACGACGCCAACATGGCGGCGCTGGCGGAGTTCCGCGCCGGCGCGGCGGTCGGCGTCACCGACGCCGTCGTGCTGACGATCGGCACCGGCATCGGCGGCGGCCTGATCCTCAACGGCCAGCTCTACCGCGGCGCGATCGGCTCCGGCGCCGAGCTGGGCCACATGGTGATCGAGATCGACGGCCCCCGCTGCCAGGGCAACTGCCCCAATCACGGCTGCCTCGAGGTGCTCGCCTCCGGCACCGCGCTCGCGCGCGAGGGGACGCGGATCGCCGGCGAGCGGCCCGACTCGCTGCTCGGCAGAGCGCTCACCGACGGGCGCACCGTCAACGGCGCGCTCGTGACCGAGCTGGCGCACGACGGCGACGAGGCAGCGATCGACACGCTCGCGCTGATCGGCCGCAACCTCGGCGTCGGGATCGCCAACTACCTCAACATCTTCAACCCCGACGTCGTCGTGATCGGCGGCGGCGTGATCGCCGCCGGTGAGCTGCTGATGGGCCCGGCGCGCGCCGAGGCCGAGAAGCGCGCGCTGCCGACGATGCGCGACCACGGCCGCATCGTCGTCGCCAGCTTCGGCCCCGAGGCCGGCATGGTCGGTGCCGGCGCGCTCGCGCTCGACGAGCTGCACCGCGAGGTGGCGTAGCCGATGGCCGGGCGCCTGATCGTCTGCCCGACGCCGATCGGCAACCTCGAGGACGTCACGCTGCGCGTCCTCGCGGCGCTGCGCGAGGCCGACCTGATCGCCTGCGAGGACACGCGCCGCACGCGCGTGCTGCTCGACCGCTACGGCGTCAGCGGCGAGCTGCTCTCGTATCACGAGCACAACGAGCGCGACCGCGCCGCCGAGCTGGTCAGACGGATGCAGGACGGCGCCAACGTCGCGCTCGTCTCCGACGCCGGCATGCCGCTCGTCTCCGATCCCGGCTTCCTGCTGGTGCAGGCGTGCGTCGCCGCCGGCCTCGCCGTCGAGGTGCTGCCGGGCCCGAGCGCCGCGCTCGCCGCGCTCGTCGCCTCCGCGCTGCCGGCCGAGCGCTGGCGCTTCGTCGGCTTCCTGCCGCGCAAGAGAGGTGAGCTGCGGACGGCCTTCGAGACCGACGAGACGCTCGTCGCGTTCGAGTCCCCGAACCGGCTCGCGGCGTCGCTCGCGGTGCTGGCCGAGGTCGACCCGCAGCGGCCGGTCGCCGTCTGCCGCGAGCTGACGAAGCTGCACGAGGAGATCGTGCGAGGCAGCGCGGCTGAGCTGGCGGAGCGCTACGCCGCAGAGGCGCCGCGGGGAGAGGTCGTCCTGGTCGTCGGCGCCGCGACCCCCGTGGCACCGGAGCTGGGCCCCGCGCTGGGCGCGCTGAGGAGACTGGTCGAGGCCGGCGCCAAGCGGCGTCCCGCGGCCGCCGTCGTCTCCGAGCTGACGGGCGTGTCGGCCAACGACCTTTATCGCGCCCTCACCTCCGAGCAGTAATCAAAGCCGCCACGGACGCGCTATTGTCTGACCATCGGACGATCTTGGTCCGATGGGCCGGGCGCGAGGCCCCCCGCAAGCGCGCCCCTCGACCTTTTTTCGGAGAATGCTCGTCACAGACGGAACACGCGCCCGACGCTCGGGCCTGCGCGAGCTGTGGGACTCGTCGATCGGCAAGAAGATCGCCGTCGCCGTCTCGGGCGCGGTGCTCGTCGGCTATGTGGTCCTCCACATGCTCGGCAACCTCAACTCGCTGTACGGACCGGGCGGAGGCGACGCGCGCGTCGACGAGTACGCCCACTGGCTGCGCACCTTCGGCGAGCCGCTGCTGCCGCACGGCTTCATCCTGTGGGCCGTGCGCGTCCTGCTGCTGGTCGCCGTGATCGTCCACATCACCGGCGTCGTCCAGTTGAGAGCGCGCAACCGCGCCGCGCGCGGCGGCCATACCTCGCGGCGCCTCGGCCGCAGCTTCTCCTCCGCGACGACGATGGTGACGGGCACGCTGCTGCTCGCCTTCATCGTCTTCCACATCCTCCAGTTCACGACGCTGACGATCGACGTCACGCCGCTGTCGGAGGGCGCCGTCTACGCGAACCTCTACAACGCCTTCCAGAAGTGGTACTTCGTGCTGCTCTACGTGCTGGCGGTCGGCTCGCTCGGCTTCCACCTGCGGCACGGCGTCTGGAGCGCCGTGCAGACGCTCGGCCTCGACTCGCCGGAGCGCAACCAGCCGCTGCGCCGCACCGCCGGCGCGCTCGCCGTCGTGATCGTCGTCGGCTTCCTGCTCGTGCCGATCCTCTTCTGGACCAACGCGCTCGGCGAGCCCGCCACCGTCACCGCCGCGCTCACGGGGGCGATTCGATGAGCTCCTCGATCACGCTCGACGCGAAGATCCCCGACGGCCCGCTCGAGGACAAGTGGAACACGTGGCTCGACGCGCACGCGCTCGTCGGCCCGCGCAACCGCGGCGCGCACACCGTCATCGTCGTCGGCACCGGCCTCGCCGGCGCCTCGGCCGCCGCCTCGCTGGCGGCGCAGGGCTACCGCGTCAAGTCGTTCTGCTTCCAGGACTCGGCGCGCCGCGCCCACTCGATCGCCGCGCAGGGCGGCATCAACGCCGCGAAGGACTACGCCAACGAGGGCGACTCGATCCGGCGCCTGTTCGTCGACACGATCAGAGGCGGCGACTTCCGCGCCCGCGAGGCGAACGTCTGGCGGCTCGCGCAGCTGTCGGCCAACATCGTCGACCAGGCGGTCGCGCAGGGCGTCCCGTTCAACCGCGAGTACGGTGGCGCGCTCGCCACCCGCTCGTTCGGCGGCGTGCTCGTGCAGCGCACCTTCTACTCGCGCGGGCAGACCGGACAGCAGCTGCTGCTCGGCGCCTACAGCGCGCTGCAGCACCAGGTCTCCGCCGGCAAGGCGAAGATCTACAACCGCCACGAGATGCTCGACGTCGTGCTCGTCGACGGCGCGGCGCGCGGGATCATCGCGCGCAACCTCGTCACCGGCGAGCTGGAGCGCCACGCGGCCGACGCCGTCGTGCTCGCCTCCGGCGGCTACACGAACGTCTACTACCTGTCGACGAACGCGATGAACTCGAACGTCACGGCGGCCTGGCGCGCGCACAAGCGCGGGGCGCTGATGGCGAACCCCTGTTACACGCAGATCCACCCGACCTGCATCCCGCAGAGCGGCGAGTACCAGTCGAAGCTGACGCTGATGAGCGAGTCGCTGCGCAACGACGGCCGCGTCTGGGTCCCGCGCAAGCCGAGAGACTCACGACCGCCGGCGCAGATCCCCGACGCCGAGCGCTACTACTTCCTCGAGGAGCGCTACCCCGCCTTCGGCAACCTCGTCCCGCGCGACGTCGCCTCGCGCGCCGCGAAGATCGTCTGCGACGAGGGCCTCGGCGTCGGCGGCACCGGCCGCGGCGTCTACCTCGACTTCCGCGACGCGATCGCGACGGTCGGCAGAGCGACCGTCGCGGGCAAGTACGGCAACCTCTTCGACATGTACAGCCGCATCACGGCGGAGGATCCGTACGAGACGCCGATGATGATCTACCCGGCGCCGCACTACGCGATGGGCGGCCTGTGGGTCGACTACGAGCTGCAGACGACGATCCCGGGCTGCTTCGCGATCGGCGAGGCGAACTTCTCCGACCACGGCGCCAACCGCCTCGGCGCCAGCGCGATGATGCAGTGCCTCGCCGACGGCTACTTCATCGCGCCGCACACGGTCACCAACCACATCGCCAGACAGTCGTCGAAGGTCGACGAGAGACACGCGGCCTTCGACCAGACGCTCGACGAGGTGCGCGAGCGGATCGACAGACTGATGAACGTCGGCGGCACCACCGCGCCGCAGGTGATCCACCGCGAGCTCGGCAACGTGATGCTCGACAAGTGCGGCATGTCGCGCGACGCCGAGGGCCTGGCGCACGCGATCGAGCGGATCCACGAGATCCGCGACCAGTTCTGGACCGACGTCCGCGTCGACGGCAGGCCCGGCCAGCTCAACCAGAGCCTCGAGCTGGCCGGCCGCGTCGCGGACTTCATCGAGCTGGCCGAGGTCATGTGCATGGACGCGCTGCGGCGCGAGGAGTCGGCTGGCGGCCACTTCCGCGAGGAGCACCAGACCGGTGACGGCGAGGCGCTGCGCGACGACGACAGGTTCGCGACCGTGACCGCGTGGGAGTACGGCGGCGAGGGCGGCATGCCGGTCGCGCACGAGGAGCAGCTCTCGTTCGACAACGTCAAGCTCGCGACCCGGAGCTACAAGTGAACTTCACATTGCAGATCTGGCGCCAGGACTACCCCGGCGACGCGGGCCGCTACGAGACGGTCGAGGCGCACGAGATCGACGCCGAGGCGTCGTTCCTGGAGATGCTCGACCAGGTCAACGAGCGCCGCATCGCCGGCGGCGGCGACGCCGTCGCCTTCGACAGCGACTGCCGGGAGGGCATCTGCGGCGCCTGCTCGCTGACGATCGACGGGCTGCCGCACGGGCCGCAGCAGGTCACCACCTGCCAGACGTACATGCGTGACTTCAGAGACGGCCAGACGATCAGAGTCGAGCCGTTCCGCAACAACGCCTTCCCGGTCCTGAGAGATCTCGTGACCGACCGCAGCGCGCTCGACCGCATCGTCGAGTCCGGCGGCTTCATCTCGACGACGACCGGCCCCCAGCCGGAGCCGAACTCGATGCCGGTCAGCCCCGAGACGCAGAAGACGGCGATGGACGCCGCGATCTGCATCGGCTGCGGCGCCTGCGTCGCCGCCTGCCCCAACGGCGCGGCGATGCTGTTCACCGGCGCAAAGGTGACCCACCTCAACGTCCTCCCGCAGGGCCAGGCCGAGCGTGGGACGCGCGTGCGCTCGATGGTCCATCAGATGGACGCGGAGGGCTTCGGCGGCTGCACCAACTTCGGCGAGTGCTCGCTCGCCTGCCCGCAGGAGATCTCGATCGACGTGATCGGCACGCTCAACCGCGAGTACCGCAGAGCGGTCCGCGAGGAGAAGAAGGCGACGAAGAAGATGGTCGCGCAGTAGACGCGCACCGCACCGCTGGACGGCGCGCCGCGATCCCGGCGCGCCGGCCGCTACTGTAGTCGGCCGCGTGCCCTACTACGTCACCACCCCGATCTACTACGTCCACGCGCAGCCGCATCTCGGGCATGCGTACACGACGATCGCCGCCGACGTGCTGGCGCGGCACATGCGCCAGCGCGGCGAGGACGTGTTCTTTCTGACGGGGACCGACGAGCACGGCGAGCCGGTCGCCGACGCGGCCAAGGCACTGGGGCTCGAGCCCAAGGAGCTGGCCGACCGCAACGCCGAGAAGTTCAAGGCGCTGGCCCCGCAGCTCGAGGCCTCAAACGACTTCTTCATCCGCACCTCCGACGAGCAGCACAAGCGCAAGGTCCAGGAGGTGCTGCAGACGGTCCACGACAACGGCTACACGTACCTGGGGCTGTACGAGGGCTGGTACTGCCCGCGGTGCGCGGACTTCAAGGTCGAGAACGAGATCCTCGAGGGCAA
>DATIOB010000782.1:0-3661 GCA_035473605.1 Conexibacter sp. | reverse complement strand
CGTCGCCGTGTAGTCCCGGCCGTTCCAGCGGATCGTGTTGCTGTTCGCGGCCGGCGTGCCGACGCGCGTGTCGAAGGTCGGGTGCGCGGTCGAGACGACGTCGTAGTGCTTCGGCGTCGTGCCGAGCGCGGCCTGGTTGAGCTGCAGGTTCGCCTTCAGGTTGGCGCTGGCGACGCTCGCGCCTCTCGTCGGGAACTTGACCCACGCCGAGCCCGTGACGCCGCCGGGGATGCCGATGATCGAGAAGGGCGTGCCGGCCGCGGCCGCGTCGATCGCGGCGTCTGGCTGCTTCGGTGCGCCGAGGTCGCTCAGCAGCGCGCGCAGGTGCGGCGCCATGTCGCTCTCGACGCCGTTGGCGCTGGAGACGAGCATCAGATAGCGGTCGTTGCCGGCGTAGTTCTTCGCCATCGTGCGCAGCTGGTTGAGGCCGCCGCCGTGGCGCGGCGTCGTGCCGGCCTCCACGACGGTGCGCGTGCGCCGCTCCATCACGACGACGAAGATGCCGCCGCGGTTGGAGACGTTGGGAACCGGCTGGTTGTCGATCCAGACGCCGGCCTCGGGCCGCTCGGAGAGCGTCTCCAGCGGCACGCCGATCGGCGGGTCGTCGGGGCGCACGGTGACGGTCAGCGTGTCGTGCGAGGTCTCCTCGCCGCGGCCCGTCGTCAGGCGCAGGGTGTAGGTGCCGGGCTCGTCGGTGCGCAGCTCCGGGCTCTCGGTGCGGTGGTCGGTCAGCTCGGCGTCGGATCCGGGCGGGGCGTCGGCGATTCTCCAGTGCGGCTGGTCGTCGGAGCCGGAGCTGGACCCTCTGGAGCGGTCCTCGCCGCGCGGGCCGGCGGACACGACCCCGACCTCGAGCGTGCGGCCGACGATCGTCGCGTGGTCGCGGCCGGCGTCGGCGATCGGGTCGTCGATCTTCACGACGCGCGTCTCGACGTCACGTCTGCCGTTCGGCAGGAGCGCGCGCAGCCTGATGCGGTTTCTGCCGACGCGCAGGCCGTTGTGCGCGGTCAGGTGCGCGCGGCGTCTGCCGATGCCGGAGTGGTGGAAGGCGCGGTCGGCCGGGCGGCCGTTGACCCAGGCGCGCAGCGTCGCGTGCCGCGGCAGCGTCACCTGCACGGTGAGCGGCGCGGCGGTCGTGCCGACGCGCAGCGACTGGACGGTCAGCAGGCGCGGCGCGCGTCTGCCGGCGGCGTCGGCGGATGCCGCGGGCGCCAGGGCGCAGGCGGCGAGCAGACCGGAGGCGAGCAGCGTGCCGCGGCGTGACGAGAGGTGCGAGAGCAAGCGAAGGTCCATGTGCGGGGGTCGGCACCGGCCCGGTGCCGCCGAACGTCGTTCGGTACACGACGTGATCGGCAGCAGCGACCGCGGGATTGAGCGATTGGTGCGCTGCCGGTCACCGCACGGTTCCAGCCCGCTCCGGGGTTCACCCGTGCAGGTGCAGCCGCTCGCCCTGCGGACCGAAGATGCAGAGCGCCTCGGCCGGACCGTCGATCGCGCCGAACCAGTGCGGCGTCCAGGTCGAGAACTCGACCGCCTCCCCCGCCTCGATCGTCAGGTCCTGCTCGCCCAGCAGCAGCCGCAGCCGGCCGTCGAGCACGTAGAGCCACTCGTAGCCCTCGTGCACGCCGAGTCTCTCCGGCGGGATCCGGCGTCTCGCGCTGACGAGCACCTTGAAGGCGTGCAGGCCGCCGGCCGGGCCCTGACGCGTCAGCGGCCACATCGTCATGCCGTCGAATCTGCGCGGTCTGCTGCGCACGCGCGGATCCTGCGTCGGCGCGGAGGCGAGCAGGTCGTCGGTGCTGACGCCGAGCGCCTCCGCCAGCGCCGGCACGTGGTCGAGCGCGAGCCGCCGTCTGCCGGCCTCCAGGCGGCTGAGCGTCGAGACGTCGATGTTCGCGCGCTCGGCGACCTGCTGCAGCGTCAGGCCGCGCTCGCTGCGCAGCTCGCGCAGCCGGCGGCGGACGCGCGCGTCGACCGGCTCCTCGCGCGGATGGTCGTGGTCGTGCTTTGCCGTCATGGCAAAAGAGCTTGGCAGATCGCGCCCAGCACGGCCATGATCGGACCATGACGAAGACCTGGGACTGCATCATCGTCGGCGGCGGCGCCGCCGGCCTCAGCGCCGCGCTCGTGCTCGGCCGCGCCCGCCGCAGCACGCTCGTGCTCGACGCCGGCGGCCAGAGCAACCGCGCCGCCCACGGCATCGGCGGCATGCTCGGCGCCGACGGCCGCCCGCCGGCCGACTACTACGCCGCCGGCCGCGCCGAGCTGACCGCCTACCCCGCCGTGGCGGTGCGCGACGGCGAGGTCGTGCGCGGCGAGCGCATCGAGGGCGGCGACGGCGAGGCCGGCGAGGCGCGCTTCGCGCTCGAGCTGGCCGACGGCACGCGCGAGACGGCGCGGCGCGTGCTGCTGGCGACCGGCATGGACTACCGCCGCCCGGAGCTGGACGGGATCGAGCAGCGCTGGGGCCGCACGGTCTTCCACTGCCCCTTCTGCCACGGCTGGGAGGTGCGCGAGCGGCCGCTCGCCGTGCTCGACCGCGGCGCCTCGGGCGTCCACCGCGCGACGCTGCTGCGCGCCTGGAGCGACGACGTGACGCTGCTCGCGAACGGCCCGGCCGAGCTGAGCGACGAGGAGGCCGCGCTGCTGCGCGGCGCCGGCGTGACCGTCGAAGAGCGCCCGGTCGCCGGGCTGGTCGGTCCCGGAGAGGAGCTGACCGCAGTCCGCTTCGCCGACGGCGCCGAGCGCCCCTGCGGCGGCCTGCTCGTGCCGGTCACGCTGCATCAGCGCTCTCCCCTGGCCGTGCAGCTCGGCGCCGCACTGCACGCGCCCAACCCGCTCACCGACGAGGCGATCGAGGTCGACCCGCAGTACAACGCGTCCGTCCCCGGCCTCCACTCCGCCGGCGACGCTGCCGGCGTGATGCCGTCGGTCGCCAACGCCGTCGCGGCCGGCAACTTCGCCGCCGCGATGGTCGTCGGCGGGCTGATGAGCGACCGCGTTGCCGGCGCCGCCGAAGCGGCGGCGCCGGGGTGATCAGGCGCGCCCTACGGCGCGTCGACGATGCGCAGGTACGGCAGCGGGGTCTCCCAGCCGTCGGGGTAGCGCTCTCTCGCCTGCTCGTCGGTGACCGAGCCGGCGATGATGACCTTGTCGCCCTGTCTCCACTGCGCCGGGGTGGCGACCTGGCTTCTGGCGGTCAGCTGCAGCGAGTCGATCACGCGCAGGACCTCGTCGAAGTTGCGGCCGGTCGTCATCGGGTAGATCAGCACGAGTCTGATCTTCTTGTCCGGGCCGATCACGAAGACGTTGCGCAGCGTCGCGTTCTGCGCCGGCGTGCGCGCCGTCGACTCGCCCTCGACGTCGGACGGCAGCATGCCGTAGGCCTTCGCGATCGCGTGGTCGGTGTCGCCGATGATCGGGTAGTTCGGCGCGGTCCCCTGCGAGGACTCGATGTCCTGCGCCCATCTCCCGTGGTTGTCGATCGGGTCCGTCGAGATCGCGATGATCTTCGCGCCCCGCTTGTCGAACTCCGGCTTGATCGACGCCATGTACCCCAGCTCGGTCGTGCAGACCGGCGTGAAGTCGCGCGGGTGCGAGAACAGCACGCCCCACGAGTCGCCGAGCCACTCGTGAAACTTGATCGGGCCTTCAGTTGTTT
>DATIOB010000781.1:0-4145 GCA_035473605.1 Conexibacter sp. | reverse complement strand
CGACGCGCTCGCGCGCGCGAGGCCGGCGTGCAGGTCGGCCCAGCTCTCGTCGAGCGTGCGGCGGCCCTCGTCGGTCAGCGAGACGAGCACGACGCGGCGGTCTCTGACGCACTTGCGGCGCAGCACGAGGCCGTCGCGCTCGAGCGTGTCGAGCATCCGCGTCGCGGTCGGCTTGGCGACCATCGCGAGATCGGCGAGCGTGCCGACGGTCTGCTCCGGCTCGTGCAGCAGCCCGCTCAGCAGCAGCGCCTGCGGCAGCGACAGCGCGCCCTCGCCGTCACCGCACTTGCGGCGCGCCTTCGCGCGCTGGGATGCGCGCGAGAAGCGGCGCCACGCCTCGACGAACGCCTCGTGCCCGGCAGCGAGCGGAATGGCGACCGCGACGGCCATCGCTCACGCCTCCGCTCCGACGAGCGCCGCATGCTCGGCGGTCGCACCGCGCTCAGCGGCGGCGGCGCGCCGCTTGCGCGGGATCCGCGTCGCGATCAGGCCGGCGAGCAGGCCGGCGACGCCGGCGATCAGGAAGGCGAGCGTGAAGCCGCTGTCGCTGGAGGCGCCGGTCGAGGCGAGCACGTGACTGGCGAGCACGGTGCCGGCGATCTGCGAGCCGATCGCGGCGCCGACGTTGCGCAGCAGCGTGTTGACCGCGGTCGCCTCGCCGGTCTGGTGCTGCGGGACGTTCTCGATGATCAGGTTCGGCATCGCGGCGAAGGCGGCGCCGATGCCGGCGCCCTGGAGCGCGCCCCACAGCAGCAGCAGCGGTGCGCTGCCGTGCGCGGCGGCGTAGGCGAACAGCGAGACGCTCGTCATCAGCGCGCCGACGATCAGCGGCGTCTTCGAGCCGTGGCGGGCGCCGAAGCGGCCGGAGAACGGCGCGGAGAACAGCATCATCAGCGTCGAGGGCAGCATCAGCAGGCCGGCGACGGTCGCGTTGGTGCCGAGGCCGAAGCCGGTCGACTCGGGCAGCTGCGCCAGCTGCGGCACGAGCACGAAGCCGGCGAACATCGCGAAGCCGACGAAGATCGTGGCGATGTTGGTCAGCAGCACCGGCTTCAGCGCGAAGGTGCGGATGTTGACGAGCGGCTCCTTCTGGCGCAGCTCGAACCAGCCGAAGGTCGCGAGCACGGCGAGGCCGACGAAGATCAGCC
The DNA here is from genome assembly GCA_035473605.1 of Conexibacter sp. Taxonomy (GTDB): domain Bacteria; phylum Actinomycetota; class Thermoleophilia; order Solirubrobacterales; family Solirubrobacteraceae; genus Conexibacter. The sequence goes on along the minus strand of DATIOB010000781.1, from coordinate 2,997 downwards.
CGAGCGTTCTCGGGTCGCCCCAGCCCCAGGCGCCGCCCTGGCTGACGCCGATCAGCGGCAGCGCGAGGCCGAATGCCAGCAGCACCGCTCCGCCCCAGTCGACCCTCGCGGGGGTGCGGACGGGCGACTCGGGCACGATCAGCTCCGTCGCGACGATCGCGATCGCCGTGATCGCGAGGCCGAGCCAGAAGATCCAGTGCCACGTCGCGTGGTCGACGAGCAGGCCGCCGATCACGAGGCCGAAGCCCGCGCCGACGCCCATGATCGAGCTGATCAGGCCGATGCCGCCGGCGACTCTGTCGCGCGGGAACTCGTCGCGCACGATCCCGAAGGCGAGCGGGAAGAGGCCGCCCGCGGCGCCCTGCACGATCCGCCCGACGACGAGCATGCCGATCGAGTCGGCGACGGCGCAGATCGCCGAGCCGACCCCGAAGGCGATCAGCGTGATCACGAGGACCCGCTTCTTGCCGAAGATGTCGCCGAGACGACCGATCACGGCGGTCATCACGGAGGCGGCGACGAGATAGGCCGTCAGCGTCCAGGCGACGGCGGAGGTGGTGATGCCGAGCGAGTGCTGGATGTCGGGCATCGCCGGGGCGATCATCGTCTGCGAGAGCGCGTAGGCGAGCACGCCGAGCGCGAGCACGGCGAGCGTCGTTCCTGGACTGCGGCGGGCGTTGTCTGCGGGTGGCACGGGCGGGGACTCCGGGGGGCTCGAAGTAATTCGTAGGTACCTAAGTATTAGCACGCTAACGACCATGCGCAAGGCATCTGTGACGAGCCGCACGGAGGGCTTCCAGACTCGCCACCGGGATGCCGAACGAGCGGCACGAGCGCAACCGCGCCTCCTGGAACGGCGGCGCGCAAGCCGGCACAGGGCGAGCGCGGGCGCGGGGCGACGGACGCGCGGCGGCCGCGGGCGCGGCCTACGGCTGCACGAGCCCGCGGCGGATCGCGTAGCGCGTCAGCTCGACGCGATCGCGCATGTGCAGCTTGCCGAGGATGTTCGCGCGGTGGCGCTCGACCGTCCGTCTCGCGATCCTCAGCTCCAGCGCGATCTGGTCGTTGGTGTGCGCCTCGGCGATCAGCTTCAGCACCTGCAGCTCGCGCGCGGTCAGCGGATCCTCGGGCGCGTCCTCGCCGGCGCTGGCGCGCTCGAGGTAGTCGCGCACGAGCGCGGTGATCGCGGCCGGGTAGAGGAACGACTCGCCGCGCATCGCCGCGCGCACCGCCTCGACGAGGTCCCGGTCGGCGGCCGTCTTCAGCACGTAGCCCGAGGCGCCGGCCTTCAGCGCCTCGAACAGGTACTGCTCGTTGTCGTGCATCGACAGCATCAGGATCCGCAGGCGCGGCGCGCGGCGGCTCAGCTCGGCGGCCGCCTGCAGGCCGGTCAGGCGCGGCATCGCGACGTCGAGGATCGCGAGGTCGAGATCGTCGGCGACGCCGCGCTCGACCGCCTCGGCGCCGTCGGCGACCTCCGCCACGACGCGCAGGTCGGGCTCGCCGTCGAGCACGAGCCGCAGGCCCGCGCGCACGACCGCGTGGTCGTCGGCGAGCAGGATGCGGGTGACGAGCGGAGTGGTCATGCGACCGGCACCGTCAGCCGCACCGTCGTGCCCGCGCCGGGCGCGCTGTCGAGCTGCAGGCGCGCATTGACGAGCACCGCGCGCTCGCGCATGCCGCGGATCCCGCGCTCGCCGCCGCGCTCGACCGACGCCGGGTCGAAGCCGGCGCCGTCGTCGCGCACCGTCAGCGTCACCGCGCCGGGCGGCTGCGCCTCCAGCCGCAGCTCCGCCATCTCGGTGCCGGCGTGGCGCGCGACGTTCGTCAGCGCCTCCTGCGCGATCCGGTAGACGACCAGCTCCTCGTCGTCGCCGAGGCGCGGCAGCCCCGGTTCGATCCGGTGCGTCACGCGCACGCCGCTGTGGCGGCCGCTGGCGGTCGCGAGCGAGACGAGCGCGCTCGCGATGCCGAGGTCGTCGAGCGCCTCCGGCCGCAGCCGGCGGGCGATCTCGCGCACCTCCTCGGCCGCGTGCCGGGCCAGCTCGCGCGCCTCCTCGACGTGCTCGCGCTGCTCGGCGCGACCGGCGTCGGCGTCGCGCACCGCGCGCTCGAGCTGCAGCACGACCGCGGTCAGCGTCTGCCCGACCTCGTCGTGCAGCTCGCGCGCGATCCGGATCCGCTCGGCCTCCTGCGCCGAGAGCGCGTCGCGCGCGGAGTCGCGCCGCTCGCGCTCGAGCCGCTCGATCATCTCGTTGATCGCGCGCGTGACGGCGGCGACGTGCGGGTCGGAGCCGGCCTCCCCGTCGACGCGCTCGCCGGGACGCAGCGGGTCGACGCCGCGCGCGAAGGCGGCGAGCTGGTCCAGCGGCGCGAAGGCGCGCCGCAGCAGCAGCCAGTCGAGTGCCAGCAGCACGAGCACCCCGAGCAGCAGGAGCGCGACCTCCCACGCGGTCGGGTCCTGACTGACCGTGACCGGCGTGAGCACGAGCACGGCGACCGCCACGGCGAGCACCGCCGCGTTCGTCAACAGCACGCGCCAGATCAGCGGCATGGCCGTGAGCCTAGTGCTACACTAAACGCGACCGTGGTCTCACTTAGAGCGATCCGGTCCCGGACGAGACGCGCCGTACCCGGTCAGCCAAGATGACGCGCAGACGACGAAGCCCCCCAACGTCCGCAGGAGCGCATCCATGCCCTGGCTCACCCTGTTCGCCGCCGCCATGCTCGAGATCGCCTGGGCGATCGGCCTCAAGTACACCGACGGCTTCACGAAGCTCGCCCCCTCGATCCCGACCGTCGCCGCGATGGTCGCATCGCTGCTGCTGCTCTCGCAGGCGTCGAAGACGCTGCCGATCGGGACCGCCTACGGCGTCTGGGTCGGGATCGGCGCGGCCGGCGCCGCGACGCTCGGGATCTTCCTCTTCAACGAGCCCCACGGCGCGGCGCGACTGTTCTTCCTCGCGCTGCTGCTCGCGTCGGTCGTCGGGCTGAAGG
>DATIOB010000780.1:0-3956 GCA_035473605.1 Conexibacter sp. | reverse complement strand
GCCGTTCGAGCGGCTGATGGAGGAGGCGGTCACGACCTTCACGCTCACGGCCGCCGACGACGGCGGCACGAGCGTGACCGTCGAGCTGCGCCAGCGGCTGCTCGGCTGGTCGCGGCTGGCGCCGTTCCTCTACAAAGGCGCCGCCAAGCGGCAGCTCGGCGAGGCGCTCGACGGTCTGACGAGCGCCGTCGCACGCTGACCGCACTGGGCGCGGACGACGGCTATCGTCCCCGCGGATGCACGTATTCGCCGAGCACAGGCGGCGGGCTCGGGGCCGCCTGTGGGATGCGGCGAACCTGCTGACCACGCCGCTGCTGCCAGACGACTTCCTCGGTCTCGTCAACCCGCTGTGGTCGAGACGCCAGCCCGCCGGCCGCGTCGTCGCCGTCCGGCGCGAGACGGCCGACAGCGCGACGATCACGATCCGCCCCGGCGCGGGCTGGCGGGAGCACCGCGCCGGCCAGCACGTCACGGTCGGCGTCGAGGTCGACGGCGTGCGCCACCAGCGCAGCTACTCGCTGACGTCGCCGCCGCGCTCCGCGGACGGCTGCATCGCGATCACGGTCAAGGCGGTCCGCGACGGCGTCGTCTCCTCTCACCTCGTGCACCGCACGCGCCCCGGCGCGCTCCTCTTCCTCGGCGCGGCGACCGGCGACTTCGTGCTGCCCGAGCAGCTCCCCGGCAGGCTGCTGTTCATCACGGCCGGCAGCGGCGTGACGCCCGTGATGGGGATCCTGCGCACGCTCGCGCGCGCCGACACGCTGGGCGACGTCGCCGTCGTCCACATCGACCGCGACCCCGGCGGTGTGATCTTCGCCGGCGAGCTGCGCCAGCTCGCCGGGCAGCGCAGGCTGACGCTCCACGAGCACCACACCGCGCGCCTCGGGCGCCCGTCCGCCGCGGAGATAGTCGAGCGCGTGGGGGACTGGCGCGAGCGCGAGACGTGGGCCTGCGGTCCCGGCGAGCTGCTCGACGGGCTCGAGGCCCACTTCAGCGCCAGCGGCGAGCGCGCCCGCCTGCGCACCGAGCGCTTCCACGTCCGCGCGGCGGTCGCGACGACTACGACCGGCACCGCGGCGACGGGCGGATCGATCACCTTCACACGCAGCGGCGTCACGGTCGACGCCGATGGCGCCACGACGCTGCTCGCCGCCGGCGAGGCGGCCGGGGCGCTGCTGCCGAGCGGCTGCCGCGCCGGGGTCTGCCGCACCTGCATCGGGCCGCTGCGCGCCGGCGTCGTGCGCGACCTCCGCAGCGGCGCCGTCAGCGGCGAGCCCGGCGACGTCGTCCAGACCTGCATCTCCGTCGCGGTCGGCCCGGTGGAGATCGAGCTGTGACCGCGTCCGCCGCAGCGCCGGCCGTCCCGGAAGGGGAGGCGGCGAACCCGATCGACCGGCTGACGCCGGAGCAGCTCGACGCGATCGCGCGCGAGCTCGACGCGATCCGGGAGCAGGTCCGCGCCGACCTCGGGGAGCGCGACGCCGCCTACATCCGCCGCGTCGTCGACGTCCAGCGCGTGCTCGAGGCGAGCGCGCGGATCCTGCTGATCGTGACGCGCTCGCGCGGCAGCGCGGCCGCCGCCACGGCGCTCCTGACGGTGGCGAAGATCCTCGAGAACATGGAGATCGGCCACAACGTCATGCACGGCCAGTGGGACTGGATGCGCGATCCGCGGATCCACTCGTCCACCTGGGAGTGGGATGCCGTGTCGACGGCGCAGTCGTGGAAGCACGCGCACAACTACCAGCACCACACGTACACGAACGTCGTCGGAAAGGACCGCGATCTCGGGTACTCGGCGATCCGCGTCCATCCCGACCAGCCGTGGCATCCGGTCTACCTGCTCCAACCCGTCTACGCGGTCGCGCTGGCGTTCATCTTCGAATGGGCGATCGCGATCTACGACATGGAGCTGGACGCGGTCGGGAGAGGCACGAAGTCCGCCGCCGAGGCGCGCGGAGAGGTGCGCGCGTTCGCGCGCAAGGCCGGCCGCCAGTTCGCGAAGGACTACGTGCTGTTCCCGGCGCTGTCAGGCCGCGCGGCGCGGCGCACGCTGCTGGCCAACCTGACCGCGAACACCGCGCGCAGCATCTGGACGCACACGATCGTCTTCATGGGCCATCTGCCGGAGGGCGCCGAGACGTTCACCGAGCGGCAGCTGGAGGACGAGTCGCGCGGCGCCTGGTACGTGCGCCAGCTGCTCGGCTCCTGCAACCTCGACGGCAGCCGCCTCTTCCACCTGATGAGCGGCCATCTGTCGTTCCAGGTCGAGCATCACCTCTTCCCGGACCTCCCGAGCAACCGCTATCCCCAGATCGCCGGTCGCGTGCGCGCGGTCTGCGAGCGCCACGGGCTGCCGTACGAGAGCGGCCGGCTCGGCCGCCAGTACCGCTCGGTCGCGAAGAAGGTCCTGCGCTTCGCGCTGCCGTGACGCGGCTGCGGCCGTCGCGGTGATGCGACGCGGCTCGACGGCGCCGGCCGCTGCCGGGCGCGTGACGCGCCCGGCGAGTGGCGGCTGCTAGCTGGCGAGGCTCGCGTCGAGCGTGATCTCGGAGACGCCGGCGAGCGCGCGGCTGACGGGGCAGCCCTTCTTCGCGCCCTCGGCGGCCTCCTTGAAGCCAGCGTCGTCGATGCCCGGGACGACGCCGACGACGGTCAGCTCGATCTTCGTGATCGTCGGCGTGCCGTCGACCGGGCGCAGCGTCACGACCGCTCTCGTCTGGACGGAGTCGACCGGCGTGCCGGCGCTCGCGAGCGCGTTCGACAGCGCCATCGAGAAGCAGGAGGCGTGCGCGGCGGCGATCAGCTGCTCCGGGTTGGCGCCGGGACCGTCCTCGAAGCGCGACTTGAACGAGTAGTCGCCGCTGATGCTGTCACCGGCGGTGAAGGTGCCGGCGCCGGTTCTGAGGTCGCCCTTCCACTCGGCCGTTCCTCTTGCGGGCATGTCGTGCTCCTTGGAGTCGGATGGTCGTGCGCGGCGAAGCCTACGACGCCGCGCGCCAAGAGCGGTGCTACCCCGTTCTGTTGACTCTGATCGTGCCCGTCAGCACGGTCGACGACGGTCTCTCGGGAGCGGTTCTGGCGTCGAGCGACTCCTGCGAGATGACGATCTCCGGGAATCTCCCGGCGTCGTTGGGCAGCGGGGCGCGCAGGTTGAACTTCTGATCGCCTCTGACCTGGCCGGGGAAGTAGCCGAGGAACCGCGCTCTGCCGCTGTCGGGATTGCGCAGCCAGGCGGCGTAGACGTCGTCGGCGCCGTTGGCGGGGATTCTGTCGACCTGCACCGCGACGACCGGTCTTCTGTCTCTGACGAGGAAGAAGGCGATCCCGATCGGCTCCGCGGCGCCGTCGGGCGCTCTCATGTTGACCTGCTGGAGGAAGATCGTGTCGTCCTCGGAGGCGGCGCCTCTGGCAGCGCTCGTTCTCGTCTGCTGCGCCTGTGTCTGCGCCGATGTCGGGCTCGAAGCGGTCGGCTCGTCGTCGTCCCCGCCGCCGTTGATCAGGACGACCAGCACGACGACGATCAGCACGGCGACGCCGGCGATCAGCAGCGCGCCGCCGACCTTGGAGGAGCGGCGCGGCTCGGACGCACGGCGGGCGGCGGCGGAGCGGGCCGGCGGCGTCGGCGGGCGGCCGGCCGGCTTGGCGGGCGGTGCGGCGGCGTCCGGTGCGGCCGCGGCGGGGGACGCGGCCCCGGCGGTGCCGGGTGCGGCGGCGTCGGCCGGCTCGTCGGCAGGCGTTGCCGGCGCGGCCGGTGGCGGCGTGGCGCCGTTGCGGGCACCGGACGGCAGCTGCGGAAGCGCGTCGCCGGCGAAGGGGGAGAGCTGCTCGTGGACGGCGCGCGCGAAGCGGCGCGCGGCGCGCGAGTCGGCGAGGTGCTGGAGCGTCTCGTCACGCTGCGCGGCGTCCTGCTGCCCGAGCAGCCAGTCGCCGATCTGGGCGCGGCGCTCGTCCGA
>DATIOB010000779.1:0-5377 GCA_035473605.1 Conexibacter sp. | reverse complement strand
CCGCGCGCTGGGCCGCCGCGGCCAAGCCCGGCGACCGGCTCGGCTACGCCGGCCCGCGCTTCCACTGGCACCACGAGCACGCCGACGGCGCCGCCTGGACGCTGCTGATCGCCGACGAGACCGGCCTCCCCGCGCTCGCCGCGATCGCCGAGTCTCTCCCCGCCTTCCAGCGCGCGATCGCGCTGATCGAGGTCGCCGACGCGAGCGAGCGCCAGCGGCTGCACAGCAGCTGCCGGCTCGACGTCCACTGGGTCCACCGCGACGGCGCCCGTCCCGGCGAGACACTCGCGCTCGCCGACGCCGCCCGCGGCGTCGCGCTGCCCGACGGCGGCGGCCGCGTCTGGGGCGCCGGCGAGTCGGGCGTGATGCGCGCCGTCCGCGACCTCCTGCGCGACGAGCGCGGCATCGCCCGCGAGCAGATGTCGGTGCTCGGCTACTGGAAGCACGACACGACAAAGGACTGGATCGACGAATGACGCCCCGCCCCACCCGCCGCAGCTTCATCCTCGGCGCCGCCGGCGCCGCCACCGCCGCGGCGCTCGCCGCCTGCGGCAGCGACGACTCCGGCTCCACGACGAGCGCGAGCGGCGGCGGGAGCACCGCCACCGCCACCACCGCCGCCGGCAGCGGCTTCCCGATCACGCTGAGAGACAGATACGGCGAGACGACCGTCGAGCGGATGCCCGAGCGCGTCGTCTCTTACGGCTACAACGACCACGACACGGTGCTGGCGCTCGGAGTCGTGCCGGTCGGCCTGATCAAGTGGATCCCCGAGTGGGAGCGCGGCGTCGGCCCGTGGTCGCTGAGAGCGCTCGGCGACGCCAGACCGGAGCTGTTCGAAGGCCAGGAGATCCCGTTCGAGAGAATCGCGGCGCTCCAGCCCGACCTGATCCTCGCCGTCGGCCACGACCTCAGAACGGCCGACCGCGACCGCCTCGCCGAGGTCGCGCCGGTCGTCTCGACGCCGCCCGGCTACCCCTCCTACGGCCTGCCGCCGAACGAGCAGGCGCTGCAGGTCGGCAGCGCGCTCGGGATGAGAGCGCAGACCGAGAAGCTGATCAGAGGGCTCGACGACCGCTACGCCGCGGCGCGCAGCGAGCACCCCGGCTTCGCCGGCAGAACGGTGATGGTCGTGACGCCGACCGCGGACGGGCAGATGTCGATCTTCGCCGACACCGACACGCGCGGACGGCTCGTCAGAAACCTCGGCTTCAGACAGCCGGCCGAGGTCGCCGACCTCGTCGGCGACCAGTTCTACGCCTACCTCAGCCCCGAGCGGTTCGACGTCCTCGACGTCGACGCCCTGCTCGTGCTCGCCTACGACAGAGCGAGCAGCGACGCGCTGGCGAAGATGGCGACCTACCAGCAGCTCGACGTCGTCAGACGCGGCGGCGCGCTCGTGATCGACGACATGGACACGTCGATGGCGCTTGCCGCCGGCACCGTCACGAGCGTCCCCTACGCGCTCGACGGCATCCTGCCCGGCCTCGACAGAGCGCTCAGAGCGGCTTAGGGCACGCGCACGCGGCGCGCCGCCGGCACGACCAGCGGCGTGCCCGTCTCGGGGTCCGGGATCACGCGGCAGGCGAGCCCGAAGACCTGCTCGACCAGCTGCGCGTCGACGATCTCCCCCGGCGCGCCCTCGGCGACGATCGCGCCCTCGCGCATCGCGATCAGGTGGGTCGCGTAGCGGCAGGCGTGGTTGAGGTCATGCAGGACCGCGACGAGCGTGCGGCCGTGGCGCTCGCGCAGGTCGGCGCAGAGGTCGAGCACCTCGATCTGGTGGGCGACGTCGAGGAAGGTCGTCGGCTCGTCGAGCAGCAGCAGCGGCGTCTCCTGCGCCAGCACCATCGCCAGCCAGACGCGCTGGCGCTGACCGCCGGACAGCTCGTCGACGGCGCGCTCGGCCAGCTCGATGGTGTTGGTCGCCGTGAGCGCCTCCGAGACGGCGCGCTCGTCGTCGGGCGACCACTGCCGCAGCAGCTTCTGGTGCGGGTAGCGTCCGCGCGCGACGAGGTCGGCGACGGTGATCGCGTCGGGCGCCGTCGGGCTCTGCGGCAGCAGCCCGAGCCGCCGCGCGACGTCCTTCGCCGGCTGCGAGCGGATGTCGGCGCCGTCGAGCACGACCGCGCCGTGCTTCGGCTTCAGCATCCGCGCGAGCGCGCGCAGCAGCGTCGACTTGCCGCAGGCGTTCGGCCCCACGACGACGGTGAACGAGCCGTCGGGGATCGCGACGTCGAGGTCCTCGACGACGACGCGGTCGTCGTAGGCCAGTCGCAGCTCGCTGCCTGAGAGACGCGGGCGCCCTTCCGTCATGCGGTCCTCCTTCCGCGCCACTCGCTCGCGAGCAGCCATGCCAGATAACAGCCTCCGATCGCGCCGGTCACGATCCCGACCGGCAGCTGCTGCGCGGGCCAGATCCGCTGCGCCGCGCAGTCGGATGCCTCCAACAGCAGCGCGCCCATCAGCATCGCAGGGATCAGCCCCGGACCGGAGGCGCGCGTCAGCCGCCGCGCCAGCTGCGGGGCCGCCAGCGCGACGAAGGCGATCGGCCCGGCGGCGGCGGTCGCGACCGCCGTCAGCGCGACGGCGACGACGATCAGCGCCAGCCGGCCGCGCTCGACCGGCGCGCCGAGCGCCCGCGCGGCGTCGTCGCCCAGCTCCAGCGCGCGCAGCGTCCGCCCGAGCGCGAGCGCCAGCGGGACCAGCACGACGAGCGTCAGCGCCAGCGGCCGCACCTGCTCCCACGAACGGCCGTTGAGGCTGCCGGTGATCCAGACGGCGGCGGTGATCGCGTCCTCGAATCTCGCCCGCGTCAGCATGTACTCGGTGCCGGCGCGCAGCATCAGCCCGATCCCGATCCCGACGAGAATCAGGCGGTAGCCCTGGATCCCGTGGCGCCAGGCGAGCCCGACGACGAGCACCGCGCTCAGCAGGCCGCCGGCGACCGCGGCGCCGGAGACGGCCGCGCCGGAGTTGGAGCCGATCACGGTGATCGCGAGCACCGCGCCGGCCGCCGAGCCCCACGTGAAGCCGACGATCTCGGGGCTGCCGAGCGGGTTGCGCGTGAGGCTCTGGAAGAGCGCCCCGGCGAGCCCAAGCGCGGCGCCGACCAGCAGCGCGCAGAGCACCCGCGGCAGCCGCAGCGTCTCGACGATGAAGGCGCTGGAGCGGTCGCCGCCGCCGAGCAGCGTGTCGATCACCTCGCCCGGCGAGAGCGGGTAATCGCCGGTCCCGACGCCGAAGACGGAGACCGCCAGCAGCAGCACGACGAGCGCGCAGCCGACGAGGAACGGCCGCCGCTCGACGCGCACGGCGAGCGCGCCGCCGCGCACGCGCACGACGCGGCCGGGCAGGATCCGAGGTGGAGCTTCGACGCTCACAGCTGCGCTATCCGCCGGCGCCGGACGAGCAGCACGAAGATCGGCGCGCCGAGAAAGGCCGTCACGACGCCGACCTGCAGCTCCTCGGGGCTGACGATCAGCCGCCCCATCACGTCGGCGACGAGCAGCAGCAGCGGCGCGAGCACAAGCGAGTACGCCAGCACCCAGCGCTGGTCGGGCCCGACGATCGCGCGCGCGACGTGCGGGATCGCGAGGCCGATGAAGGCGATCGGGCCGGCGGCGGCGGTCGCGGCGCCGCACAGCAGCGTGATCGCGAGGCCGCCGAGCGCGCGCGTGCGGTGGATGTGGGCGCCGAGCGCGCGGCCGGCGTCGTCGCCGAGCGCGAGCGCGTTGAGCGGCCGCGCGAGCGACAGCGCCAGCAGCGCGCCGACGATCAGGAACGGCGCCACCTGCGCGAGCGTCTCGGCGTCGCGGCCGGCGAGCGAGCCGACCCACCAGAAGCGCCAGGTGTCGAAGGCGTCTCTGTCGAGCAGCGTGATCGCCTGCGTGAAGGAGAGCAGCGCGGCGGTCACGGCGGTGCCGGCGAGCGCCAGCCGCACGGGCGTCGCGCCGCCGCGCCCGGCCGCGGCGAGCAGGTAGACGACGACCGCCGCCGCCCCCGCGCCGACGAACGAGAACCACACGTAGCCGGTCAGCCCGCCGATCCCGAGCAGCCCGACCGCGACCACGACCGCGGCCGCCGCGCCGGCGTTGATGCCGAGCAGACCAGGGTCGGCGAGCGGGTTGCGCGTGAGCGCCTGCATCAGCGCGCCGGCGAGTCCGAGCGCGGCGCCGACGCCGATCCCGAGCAGCGTGCGCGGCAGCCGCAGCTCGTGGACGATCGTCGAGTTCTGCGAGCCGTCGGGGTGCAACAGGACGCCGATCACCTCCGACAGCGGGATCGAGCGAGCGCCGAGCGCGAGGCTGAGGAAGACCGCCACCACGAGGGCCGCGACCGCGAGGACGAGGCCTGCGCTTCGGGACGACGACTGCACGCGAGTTAGGCTACCCTAACTCGCACGCGGGCATCCGCGTGCTCGGGAGCCTGGCTCAGATCGGGTTCCAAACCGCCGGGGGGTGGTGAGCGACGCTGCCGGGGCTGGGCGGCCCCGGCAGCGCTCACCCCGGGCCTGTTCAGCCCGGATCAGCGGATCGTCACCGGCACGCCGGGCACGATCCGGTTCGCGAGCCAGTTCGCGTCGCCGTTGTCGAGGCGGATGCAGCCGTGCGAGCCAGCCGTGCCGAGCGGGGTGTCGAGCGAGCTGCCGCCGCGGCCGTGGATCGCGACGCGGCCGGGTCCGCCCTGGTACTCGGTGTACGTGTCGGAGAAGGCGGTCAGCGGCAGCACCCAGGTGCCGAAGAAGCCGGTCGCCGGACGCTGCGACAACAGCTCGGAGACGGCGAAGCGCCCGCGCGGAGTCGGGCTCAGCGGGGCGCCGACGACGGCCGCGAAGCGCTTCACGCGACGGCCGTCGCGGCGGACCTCGACGGCGCGGGCGCGCAGGTCGATCGTGAGCTGCCACGGCGTGCGCAGCAGCGCGACGTCGTCGCCCGAGACCCAGCCGGCGGCGCCGTTGGGCCGCTGCGCGAGCAGGATCCGCACGAACAGCCTGCCGCCGACGAGCCGCTGCGCCGTGACGGCGAACTGCGCCTCGCCGCCGCCGAGCGGCGCGACCGGTCCGATCCGCGCCAGCAGTCTCCCGGAGCCCGGCGACGCCGTCGCCTTCGCGGGAAAGAGGATCCGCGCGACGTTGGCACCGCGCACGACGGTGTCCGGCCCCTCCTCCGGCGATGCCGGCGGCAGCGGTCCGGGCGTGTCCGCCGCGCGCAGCGGCGGCAGCTCAGCGGCCGTCGCGACCGGCGGCGCGGCTGCGGCGGAGGCCGCGTGGGCCTCCCCCGCCGCGGACGCCGCGACGTCAACGGCGGTACTGAGTTTCGCGGGCAGTTGCTGGTCGGCCTCAACGGACTCGCTGGGCTCGATGTCGTGCTTCTCG
>DATIOB010000778.1:0-7221 GCA_035473605.1 Conexibacter sp. | reverse complement strand
GTCGGCGAGCTCGACGAGGAGATGGTCTACGAGGCGCGGCCCGGCCAGGTCTTCCTGCTCGGCGCGTCGTCGTGGCGGATCGAGGAGATCGGCCGCGACCGCGTGATCGTGACGCCGGCGCCGGGCGCGCCGGGCGCGGTGCCGTTCTGGCGCGGCGACTCGGTCGGCCGCCCGAAGGAGCTGGGCGAGGCGATCGGCGCCTTCAGCCGCTGGGCGGTCGACCAGACCGCCGAGGCGCTGGAGCAGAGCCACGACCTCGACCCGAAGGCGGCGCGCAACCTGCTCGACTTCCTGCGCGAGCAGCAGGAGGCGACGCGCGTGATCCCGAGCGATCGCACGATCGTCGTCGAGCGCTTCCGCGACGAGATCGGCGACTGGCGGCTGTGCATCCTGTCGCCGTATGGCGGCCGCATCCACGCCGCCTGGGGACTGGCGCTGAGCGCGAAGATCCGCGACGAGCTGGGGCTGGAGGCCGACGCGATCTGGTCCGACGACGGGATCATCGTCCACCTGCCAGACGCCGACGAGGCGCCCGGCGCGGAGTTCGCGCTGATCGAGCCGGACGCGCTCGAGGACGCGGTCGTCGCGGAGCTGTCGTCGAGCGCGCTGTTCGGCGCGCGCTTCCGCGAGAACGCCGGGCGCGCGCTGCTGATCCCGCGCGCCTACCCCGGCAAACGGACACCGCTGTGGCAGCAGCGGCTGAAGGCGCAGACGCTGCTGGAGGTCGCCAAGCGCTACGGCGAGTTCCCGATCATCCTCGAGACCTATCGCGAGTGCCTGCGCGACGTGCTCGACCTGCCCGGCCTGCGCGACCTCCTGTCGCAGCTCCAACGGCGCGAGATCTCGATGGTCGAGGTCGAGACGCCGACCGCTTCGCCGTTCGCCTCCTCGCTGCTGTTCGACTATGTCGCGACGTACATGTACGAGGGCGACACGCCCAACGCCGAGCGGCGCGCGGCGGCGCTGTCGCTCGACCGCGACCTGCTGCGCGAGCTGCTCGGCCAGGAGGAGCTGCGCGACCTGATCGACGCCGACGCGCTCGATCAGGTCGAGGACGACCTCCAGCACCGCTCCGAGCGCACGCGCGCGAGCACGCGCGACGAACTGCACGACGTGCTGCGGCGCGTCGGCGACCTGACCGCCGTCGAGGCCCAGCAGCGCGTCGTCACGGGCGTCGACGCCGGCCCGCTGCTGGAACAGCTCGCGGCCGAGCGGCGAGCGATCGTGCTGCGGATCGGCGGCGAGCAGCGCTGGGTCGACGCCGCTGACGCCGGCATGTACCGCGACGCGCTCGGCGTCGTTCCGCCCGGCGGCCTGCCGGAGGCCTTCCTCGCCGACGTCCCCGACGCGCTCGTGCGGCTGCTGCGCCGCTACGCGCAGACGCACGGCCCGTTCACGACCGACGAGCCGCGCGTCCGCTTCGGGCTCGATCCGGCGCCCGCGTTGAGAGCGCTGGAGCGCGACGGCGAGCTGGTGCAGGGCGAGCTGCGGCCGGGCGGCGTCTCCGGTACGCGCGAATGGTGTGACACCGATGTGCTGCGGCGGCTGCGGCGGGCGTCGCTGGCGGTGCTGCGCAGAGAGATCGAGCCGGCCGACCAGCGCGCGCTGGCGACCTTCCTGCCGTCGTGGCAGGGGGTCGACAAGCATGCGCCCGCCGGCGCCGGCATCGACCGCCTGCGCGAGCAGCTCGTGCCGTTGCAGGGGCTGGCGCTGACGCCCTCGACGTGGGAGAGCGAGGTGCTGCCGCGCCGCGTCGGCGCCTACTCGGCGACCTGGATGGACCAGCTCTGCTCCAGCGGCGAGCTGGTCTGGATCGGTGCCGGCGCGCTCGGGCGCACGAACGGCAAGGTCGCGCTCTACTTCCGTGACGACGCGCCGCTGGTCGGTCCGCCGTCGATCGCCGGCAGAGCGCCCGCGCTCGACTTGCCCGAGCATGCGGCGGTGCGCGAGCGGCTGGCACAGGGCTCCTGCTTCTTCACCGACCTGCTCGCCGACCTCTCGACGCAGCCGGAGCAGATCCAGGAGGCGCTGTGGGACCTGGCGTGGGCCGGCGAGGTCACCAACGACGCCTTCGCGCCGCTGCGCGCGCCACGGCTGACGCTCGCGCGTGCGCAGAGACGGGCGGCGATGCGCGCCGGGCGGCCCGGGCGTTTCTCCTCGCGCCGCGGCGCCGGCCGCGCCGAGGTGCAGGGCCGCTGGTCGCTGACCGAGCCGCTGTTCCGCGCGGTTCCCGGCCAGTCGACCGACCCGAGCGCGAGACGCCGCGCGCTGGCGGAGCTGCTGCTGGAGCGCTACGGCCTGCTGACGCGTGAGCTGGTGCTGGCCGAGGGCGTCGCGGGCGGCTTCTCGGGCATCTACAGCGAGCTGTCGCAGCTGGAGACGATCGGCATCGCCCGGCGCGGGTACTTCGTCGAGGGGCTCGGCGGCGCGCAGTTCGCGCTCCCGGGCGCGGTCGAGCGGCTGCGCGCGCAGAGAGCGCCGGAGGAGTCGCCGCCGATCGTGCTCGCCGCGACCGACCCGGCGCAGCCGTTCGGCGCCGCGCTGGCCTGGCCCAAACGGGAGGGCGAGAGCCGTCGCCCCGCCCGCGCACCCGGCGCGACGGTCGTGATCGCCGGCGCCGCGCCGGTGCTCTACCTCGAGCGCGGCGGCAAGGCGCTGCAGGTGTTGGTGGAGGCGGACGACCCGCGCGTCCTCGCCTCGCTCACCGCGCTCGCCGACCACACGCGCGCCGGCCGCATCAGACGGATCGCGCTGGAGAAGGTCAACGGCGAGTCGGTGATGGGCACGCCGTGGGAGGCGATGCTCGGCGAGGTCGGCTTCAGCGCCGGTCCGCGCCGCCTCACGCTGACGGCCTGAGGCGGGCGCGAGGGCGCGCGCGGCGTCGTTCTGAGCCGCGGACTTTTCACGAATCCGCCATAAACAGGGCCGGGAGTAGGGTGCCGCTCCATGGTCAAGATCACGTTCATCGGTGCCGGCAGCGTCGTCTTCACGCGTGAGCTGCTGAGCGACCTGCTGGCCTTCGAGGAGCTGGCGGACACGCACATCGCGCTCTACGACATCGACGCAGAGCGGTTGGAGACGGCGGCGGCGATGGCACGCTGGACGGACGCCCAGTTCGGCGGCAGAGCGACGATCACGACCCACGCCGACCGCCGCGAAGCGCTCTCCGGCGCCG
Organism: Conexibacter sp.; assembly: GCA_035473605.1. Taxonomy (GTDB): domain Bacteria; phylum Actinomycetota; class Thermoleophilia; order Solirubrobacterales; family Solirubrobacteraceae; genus Conexibacter. The sequence continues at coordinate 4,046 of DATIOB010000778.1, read as the reverse complement.
ACTTCGTGATCAACACCGTCCAAGTCGGGATGCACGCGGCGACGCTGACCGACTTCGAGATCCCCGCCAGATACGGACTGCGCCAGACGATCGGCGACACGCTCGGGATCGGCGGCATCTTCCGCGCGCTGCGCACGATCCCGCTGCTGCTGGAGATCGGCGACGAGCTCGCCGAGGTCGCGCCGGACGCGTGGCTGCTCAACTACACCAACCCGATGGCGATCCTGACCCAGGCCTATGCCGAGGGCTCGCCGCACAAGCAGGTCGTCGGCCTCTGCCACTCGGTCCAGCACACGACGCTGGAGCTGGCGAAGCTGCTGAGAGTCCCGTTCGACGAGGTCACCTTCCTCGGGGCCGGCGTCAACCACCAGGCCTTCCTGCTCCGTTTCGAACGCGACGGCGAGGACCTCTACCCGCGCCTGCGGGAGCTGATGGAGGAGCAGCCGGAGCTGAAGCGGCGCGTGCGGATGGAGCTGTTCACCCGTCTGGGCTACTACCCGACCGAGTCGAGCGAGCACAACGCCGAGTACCTCCCCTGGTTCATGCGCGACGACGCGCTGGTCGAACGCTACCGCCTCAAGATCGGCGACTACATCGAGCGCAGCGAGCAGAACATGGTCGAGTACCGGGAGACGAAGGCCGGCCTCGCCGGCGGCGCCGACTTCCCGCTCAAGCGCAGCCTCGAGTACGCCTCGCTGATCGTCCACGCGATGGTCACCGGCAGACCGCAGGTGATCTACGGCAACGTCCAGAACAACGGCCTGATCGCCGACCTGCCGGCGCGCTCCGCCGTCGAGGTCCCCTGCCTCGTCGACAGAACCGGCCTGCGGCCGACGCCGGTGCCGAACTACCCGCCGCAGCTCGCCGCGCTCAACCGCACCTTCCTCAACGTCGCCGACCTGACCGTGCGCGCCGCGCTCGACGGCCGCCGCGACCACGTCCTGCACGCCGCGATGCTCGACCCCGCGACCGCCGGCACGCTCGACCTCGACCAGACCGCGGCGCTCGTCGACGAGCTGCTCGCGGCGCACGGGGGCCTGATGCCGGAGGGGCTGCGGGCCTGAAGGCGCTTCGGCCTGACATCCTCCTGAAGGAACTCTCCAGATGATCGCCGCGCTCGCCCCAAACCCCTCGATCGACCGCTTCTTCCTCGTCGCCGACCAGGTCCGCATCGGCGCGATCCATCGTCCCTCGGAGCTGATCACCGTCGCCGGCGGCAAGGGCCTCAACGTCGCTCGCGCCGCCTCGACGCTCGGCGGTGACGTGCGCGCCGTCGCGCTGCTGGCCGGCCATGCCGGCCGCTGGATCGCTGACGAGCTGCTCGACAACGCGATCCGCGCCGACGTCGTCTGGACGACCGGCGAGACGCGCAGCTCGCTGACGGCCGCCGATCCCGAGTCGGGCCGCCCGACCGAGTTCTACGAACGCGGCGAGTCGACCGACCCGGCCGCGTGGGAGCGCTTCGCCGAGCGCGTCTCGGCGCTCTCGGGCGCCAGCTGGGCGTCGATCTCCGGCTCGCTCCCGCCCGGCATCCCCGCCGCCGCCGGCGCCGATCTCGTCGAGCGTGCCCGCTCGACCGGCGCGCGCGTCGCCGTCGACCAGGCCGGCGCGGCGCTCTCGGCCGCGCTCGGCGCGGCGCCCGACCTCGTCAAGGTCAATGCGGTCGAGGCGCGCGAGCTGACCGGCCAGAGCGAGCCGCGCGCGGCGGCGCTGGCGCTGCACGAGTCGCTCCTGAGACGACGCGACGCCATCGGCCTCGACGCACCCGCGACGGTCGTCACCGCCGGCGAGGCGGGCGCCTACCTCGTCGCCCCCGACGGACGCGCCTGGCGCGGCACGCTCGACGTCCGCGGCCCCTTCCCCAACGGCTCCGGGGACTCGTTCCTCGGCGGCCTGCTGGCGGCGCTCGACGGCGGCACCGCGATGCCGGCCGACGCGGCCGAGCTGTGGCAGGCGGCGCTGCCGCTGGCGCTCGGCGCGGCGACCGCGAACGCCGAGCGGGCCGGCGCGGGCCGGCTCGATCCGCGCCGGGCGCGCACGCTCGCGTCGCAGGCCGTCGTCGCACCGTCCTGATCACGCGTTCGCAAGTCGTTCACCCGCGCCGTGCCGCGCCTCGTACCCTTCATGGGATGCCCGAAGGCGACACGATCCTGCGCGCCGCCCGGCGCATCCGCCCGGTGCTCGAAGGCAACGTGCCGGACGAGATCCGCACGCCGCAGCGCCGGCACGCGATGGATCGCTGGCCCGAGCGGCTCGGCGGCCGCCGCGTGACGAGCGTCGACCCGTATGGCAAGCATCTCTTCCTGCGCTTCGAGGGCGACCTGACGCTCCACTCCCATCTGCGCATGACCGGCTCGTGGGGCGTCTACGCCAGAGGCGCCCGCTGGCGCCGCGCGCCGCGCCGCGCCTGGCTCGTGCTGCGCGCCGGCGACAGCGAAGTCGTCGAGTTCGACGGACCGCTGCTGGAGCTGATGACCGAGTCGCGCACGCGCTTCGACCTGCGCCTGCAGGCGCTCGGACCCGACCTGCTCGCCGACGACTGGCAGCCCGAGCGCTTCCTGCGCCGCCTGCGCGCCGACGACCCGACACGCGGCATCGGCGACGCGCTGCTGGACCAGCGGATCGTCGCGGGGATCGGCAACATCTGGAAGGCCGAGGGCTGCTGGGGCGCCGCGATCGACCCCTGGCGGCGCGTGCGCGACGTCAGCGACGAGGAGGCGGTCGCGATCGTCGAGAACGCGCGGCCGCGGATGCTCGCCGCCGCCGACAGCTGGCGCCGGGAGACGAGCGACCGCCACGTCTACAAGCGCACCGGGATGCCCTGCCCGCGCTGCGGCACGCGCATCAGATCGCGCGGTCAGGGCGACGACAACCGCACGACCTACTGGTGCCCGGGATGTCAGCGGTGACCGTCAAGCGCGTCGGGCACAAGGGCGCCGACCTGCTCGCGCCGGGCAACACGCGCGCGAGCTTCGACGCGGCGCTGGAGGCCGGCGTCGACATGATCGAGTTCGACGTCCTGCCCGATCTCGGCCCCGACGGCAAGCCGGACATCGCGCGCGGCCGTCTGCTGCTCGCGCACGACTACGACGACGCCGCGCGCGCCGACGTGCTCGGCCTCGGCGACGGCCTCGCCCACCTCGCCGACAGCCGCTTCGACGGGATCGAGCTGGACGTCGACCTGAAGATCCCCGGCTACGAGCTGCGCGTCGTCGACGCCCTGCGCGCCCACGGCCTCGTCGAGCGGACGCTGATCTCGACGACCTATCCGGAGAGCCTCGCGCGGATCCGCGCCTACGAGCCGCGGCTGCGGCTCGGCTGGTCGGTCCCGCGCGCCAAGCGCGACTACACCGCGTCCGTGCTCTACAAGCTGCCGGCGTTCGCGGCGGTGCTGGCGATGCAGCGGGCGCTGCCGAGACGGGCCGCGCAGGCGCTGGTCGCGAGACGGTGCGATGCGCTGATGGTCCACTGGCGGCTCGTGACGCCGCGTCTGGTGACGGCGATCGACGGCGCCGGCGGCGAGCTGTACGTCTGGACCGTCGACGACGCGGCGCAGATCCGCCGGCTGGTGGCGATGGGCGTCAGCGGGGTCATCACCAACGACCCGCGCCTCTTCCGCTGATCCCCGCCCTCCCGATGGGGGCGAATTTCTTTGTGATGGATCTGTCCGCTGGCGCGTAGTGCCAGTGTGAACGCCACGATGACCGCCACGCCGACGGCCGTGGACACCAGCTGGGAGCGCTTCGAAGCGCTCTACCGCGCAAGTCGCGACGACGTGTACGCGTACGTCGCGACGCTGCTGCGCGATGCCGCCGCCGCGGAGGACGTGACGGCGCTCGCCTTCGAGCGCGCATATCGCCGTCGGCGCTCGTTCGACCGCCGACGCGGGGACGAGCGCGCCTGGTTGTTCGGGATCGCGCGCAACGCCGCGCTCGACGAGCTGCGCCGGCGCAAGCGCCACACCGAGCTCGCGGACGACCCGATCGACGAGGTCGCGAGCCAGGCGCACGATGAGGCCGTCGAGGCAGCCATGCGGAGGTCGGTGC
>DATIOB010000777.1:0-3168 GCA_035473605.1 Conexibacter sp. | reverse complement strand
CGGCGGCGCGATCGCCGAGCAGCTCGCCGAGGCCGCCGCCGAGCGCGGCATCCGCCACTTCTCGGCGACCGTGCTGCACGAGAACACGGCCGTGCGCGCGCTGCTCTCGCGCATCTCCCGCAGGCTCGCCGACGCGAGCTGGAGCGACGGCGCGGGCGAGCTGCTGTACGAGCTGCACGCGGCGTAGCCGCTTCCCGCCGGCGCGTGCGCGCGCCCGCTCCTTCAAGTCTCCCGCGCCGCGGGCGATCTCATCGCGTAGGCGTCCCGGCCCCGGGGCGCCGCCCGCTCAAGGAGACGTCCGGTGAAGGTCCCAGCCCGCAGTGCCCTGATCGCCGCGCTGCTCGCCGGTGGCCTCGTCGTCGCCGGCTGCGGTGCGAGCGTCACCGTCGGCGGCATCACGATCGACCACGAGAAGGCGCAGAAGCTGGTCGTCGACAACCTCAGCGGCAGAGGCGACCAGATCAGCGCGAGAGCGGCCGTCTGCCCCGAGGACGTCGACGCCGAGACCGGCGAGACCTTCTCCTGCGAGGTGACGTGGGAGGACGGCGGCAGAGGGAGCGTCACGCTCCACATCAGATCCGACGACGGCGAGATCGAGTTCGACAACGACGACGTCACCTTCCCGGCGGCGCAGATCGACCCCGCCGAGACGGAGGCGTTCGTGCGCAGGAACATGACCTTCACGACCGGCGAGAGAGCGGTCGTCGACTGCCCCGACGGGATCGTCTCGACACCCGGCGAGACGTTCAGATGCGACCTCGACGTCGGCGGCTCGAAGGGCACGATCACGCTTCACATCATCTCCCGCGAGGGCGATGTCAGATTCACCGAGAGAGACGTGAGAGACGCCGCCTGACGCCAGGCCGCGCCGCGCCCGCGCCGGGCGGATAGGCTCGGCGCGATGGCACAGCGCTGGAAGCTCACGGTGCGCGACGGCCCGCGCGTCGAGCGCGATCACTTCGACGCGCTCGAGACCGCGCTCGACGCGCTGCAGGCGCGCACGCTGGCGCTGAGCGCGCGGCCGCCGCGCAAGCCGGTCGACATCCGCACGCGCAGATTCGAGCCGGTCGCCCAGGTCGTCGCGCGCGCCGAGCTGAGCGGGCCCGAGCGCTTCCTGCCGCGCGTCCGCGCCGGCCTCGACGTGCGCGGCGACGGATCTGCCGAGGCGTGGACCGGCCGCGCCAGCCGCACCGTCGTGCAGCAGCAGGACGGCGAGACGGCGCTGCGCGCGCTGCGGCGCGTGCTCAGCGACCGCTGACCGCGGATCTACGCATCGATGCAGAGATCCCCACCCATCCGCGCCGGCCGGCGCCTGCTCACAGCTCAGCGCGCGTGAGCTGGCGGCCGTAGGGGCCGCGGCCCGTCACGCACCAGGCGCCGCAGCGAGCGGCGAGCGCGACGGCGCCCTCGATCCCGAGGCCGGCGCCGAGCCCGTAGGCGAGCGCACCGGCGAACGAGTCGCCGCAGCCGTAGGCGTCGACCGGCGGCCCCGGCGGCGTGACCGGCCCCCACGTCCCGCTGCTGCCGTCGGCGCCGCTCCAGCTGCCGCCGCGGGCGCCGTCGGTCAGCACGGTCCAGCGCGCGCCGTCGCCGAAGGCGGCGATCCCGGCGCGCTCCTTCTCGTCGCGCACGCTGCCGACGAGCACGTCGGGCACGACGCCGCCGGCCAGCAGCCCCTCGGGCGCGCGGCCGGTCGCGACGAGGAAGCGGGCGCGGCGGGCGGCGCGCGCGGCCTCCGCGTCGCCGCCGGTGTAGTAGACGCCGTCGGCGCCGTCGAGCCGCTCCCACGGCAGCGGGTCTGCGCCGTGCGGCACGAGCCGCTCGCCGAGCACCGTGATCGTCCGCTCGGCGCCTGCGTCGACGTGCGTGAAGGCACGCCGCTGCGGCACCGCGCGGGTGGTCGAGTGGACCGTCAGGCCGTGCTCGTCGCGCAGCTCGGCGACGCTGCGGCGGCCGTGCTCGTCGTCGCCGACGACGGTGAAGAAGTCGGCCGCGCCGGCCAGCAGCCGCAGCTGCACCGCGGCGACCGCGCCGCCGCCCGCGGGGACGGCGAAGTGCTCCTGCGCGGTGACGATCTCGCCGGGCGCCGGCAGGTGGTCGACGAGCGCGAAGTCGAGCCACTCGATGTGGCCCACCACGGCGACCTTCAGCGCAGTCACAGGACGAGCGTCCCGCCGTGGGTTCGCAGCCACGCCTGGTGGGCGCGGTAGTCGGGCCAGCGCGAGGCGAGCAGCGACCAGAAGCGAGGCGAGTGGTCCATCACCTCGAGGTGGCAGACCTCGTGCCAGACGACGTAGTCGAGCACCGGCTCCGGCGCCAGCAGCAGGCGCCAGTTGAACGACATCCCGCCGCTGGTCGAGCAGCTCGCCCAGCGCGTTCTCTGGCCGCGGATCGTGAGCTTCGTGTAGGAGGTGCCGGCCTGCGCGGTCGCCGCGTCGAGGCGCGGGGCGATCTCGGCGGCGGCGCGACGGCGGTACCAGCGCTCCAGCGCCTCGGGCGCCGCGGCGCCGTCGGGCACCAGCAGCGTCTCGCCGCGGCGGTGGACGCGCGTGCGGCCCGGCTCGGCGACCAGCGTGAGCGTCTGGCCGAGGTACGGCACGGTCGCGCCGCGGGCGGCGATCTGGGCGCGCGTGCGCTCCAGCTCGGCGATCCGCCGCTCGATCCACGGCCGCAGCTGCCGGATCGCGGCGGCCGCCTCGCGCTCGGCGCTGCGACGCGGCAGCACCACCTCCACCCCGTGCTGCTCGTCGACGCGCACGCGCACGCGACGGGCGCGATCGGACCGTCGCACGCGGTAGGAGATGTCGCCTTCCACACGAGTCACCGCGAGGAGGGTACGCTGGCGGCGGGATGGAGCGCTGGCGCGTAGAGCTTCCACGAGGTGTCGAGCCGCCGTTCGAGGTGTTCGTCAACGGCGTGCTGCAGAGAGACGGCGACGACTACGAGACAGTCGACGGCTCGCTGCTGTTCGCCAGACCGCTGGCGCAGGAGGGAAGACTGGGCTTCTGGCGCTGGTTCTGGGGCGCCTGGGGCATAGGGACCTACCGCGCTCATCACACCGTCGACGTGCGCTACGAGCGCGCCCGCCGCAAGCTCGTCGCGCACGCGCTCAGAGCGCAACCGCCAGAGAGCCCTTGACTCTTCCTCATTAGTCAGGTTTGCTGCGCA
>DATIOB010000776.1:0-2515 GCA_035473605.1 Conexibacter sp. | reverse complement strand
CCCTGCGCCCGACCCTGTTCTCGAACGCGATCGCGTTGACGCCCGCTCTGCCGGTCGCGGCGATCGCGCCGATCCGCGTCAGGCGCGTGCAGCGCTTCGCTCCGCGCAGCCTGCGCGTCGACCGCTTGCACGCTTTGCCGGCGCGGCGGCCGGCGTCGCGGCGGGCGATCGTGATCGTGATCCTCGCCGGCTCGCTGAGCCGCACGCGGAAGCCCGTCTTCGTGCGCGTGAGCTGCGACAGCAGCGGCCTGCTCGTGTCGCCCGCGGGCGGCGTCGGGGCCGGGGGCGCGGGCGGCGTCGGCGTCGGCGGGTTCGGCGCCGGCGGCTCCGGGGTGGGCGGCGCCGGCGGCTCGACCATCACGCGCTCGGCCTCGGCGGCGCGGGCGCGCGCCTCGCCCTCGTCGAGCGCGGCGGTGGCCGTCTGCTCGATCGTGACTGCGCCGTTCGCCGGCACCGTGCGCCGGTAGCGGGTCGTGATGACGGTCCCGCGATCGGAGACGGCCAGCTCGGCGCCGACGAAGCCGGCCCCGACCGTGAGCGCGCCGACCGGGTTCTGGAAGCCGACCGGCCGCGTCGCGTTGTACTGCGTGTAGATCGTCGCGGGCAGGCTCGGCGGCGCGCCGAGCGGACCGAACGAGTCGCTCCACGGTCTGAAGCCCGGCTGCGCCGCCCACGGCACCGCGATCCGCGGCTCCTCGAGGTTGCCGGGGTGGTTGGCGTAGGCGAGGTCGAGCGTGTGGGCGCGGCCGTCGACGCTGTGGACGACGTCCGTCACGCGCCAGCTGCGGCCGCTGTCGTCGAGCGGCGCGTAGGAGCGGTCGAAGCGCACTCCGGTCGGGACGAACGCCGCGCACGAGGCCGGATCGAGGTACGAGTCGCCCCCATCCTCCGTCGGCACGGGATCGGTCGAGCAGTGGACCGGCGTCTCGGAGGCGCTCAGCCTGCCCGGGCCCGACGCCGAGACGGGCGTGAGCTGCTCGCCGCTGATCGCGGGGTGGCCGGCGTAGCCGTCGAACGCCGGGTCCTCGACGGTGCCGGGGAAGAAGGTCTCGCGGCCGTCGACCAGCGCCGCGGTGCGCGCCTCGTCGGTGAAGTAGCCGTCGAGCCAGCTCGTCTCCCACCAGCTCCACTCGGCCGCGCGCTCGTCCTCGTTCGGCGCCAGGCCGCAGAGCCCGCACCAGGCGGCGCCGGTCAGCAGCGCCGCGCTTCTGCGCTGGTTCATCTGCGCTTCGTAGACCGTCTGGAGGCCCGCGCTCGCGCCGCTCTCCAGCGATCTGCGGAGGTCGGTCTGGCGGAACATCAGCGGGCCGGTGAACGGCGACATGTCGTCGGGCAGCCCGTCCGACGGCCGCGGCTGCAGGCGGCAGCCGACGACGCCGCCCTCGACGGCGGACGGCCGGATCGGCACGGAGAAGGCGCCGCCGCTGACGGTGACCAAGCCGCTGAGCGCGATGCTGGCGCGCACGCTCCCGTTCGGGTTGACGCTGTCGCAGTAGACGCGCATCGGGCCGCCGCCGGTCGCGCTGCCGGCGACCGGGAAGGTCGCGACGCTGTCCTGGTCGTAGGTCGGGTAGATCGCGACCGGCGAGGGAGCGGTGATCGCCGCCGCGGCGACCGCGGCGTTCGCGCCGCCGGCGAGCGCGAGCGGAGCCGCGCAGGCCGGCAGCAGGGTGAGGAGCGCGACCATGCTGCGGCCACAGCGGAGAGAGCGGGGCATGACCATCGAGCATGAGCAGCGCCTGTGCGCCACGCAATGGACCTAGGTGCACGCGCGCCGCGCGCGCACCATCTGCGCTACGCGCCCGCGACCGCGTAGTCGCCGAGGCCGGCGGCGAGCTGGTCGTAGGCGCGCGCGACCTCGGGCCGCAGGCGGGCGACGAGCCGCTCGGGGTCCTCGCCGGCCAGCAGCCCGGCGAAGACGGCGCGGAAGATCGTGAGCAGCGCCGCGGCCAGCGTGCGCGCGACGACCGCGGGGACGAGGTCGTCGTCGCTGGCGCCGGTCGCCGCGGCGAGCGCGGCGGCGAGCGCCACGGCCTCGCGCTCCCACCCCACCGCGAGCCGCTCCTGCAGCGCCGGGCTGCCGCGCACGATGCGCGGGACGACGAGGCTGTCCTCGCTCTCGCCGGCGGCGACCACGTCGAGCATCGCCTCGGAGTTCGCGCGGAAGACGTCGAGCACCGAGACGCCCGGCGGGCGCTGCGCGATCTCCGCCAGCAGCTGCGCCATCCGCGCCTCGCCGCCCGCGAAGACGAGGTCCTCCTTGGCGGCGAAGTGGTTGAAGACCGTCTTCTCGGAGACGCCGGCGGCGACGGCGACCTCGGCGACCGTGACGGCGTCGAAGCCGCGCTCGGCGAACAGGCGACGGGCGGTTGTGGCGATCGCGTCGTAGGTCGCCCGCTTCTTGCGCTCGCGCAGGCCCTCGGGCTTCTGTCCTGTCATAAGCATACACGATACAGCGACAGTAGTTTTACAGTCACTGTAGTGTTATCTTGCCGCGTCATGACCACCTCTTCTC
>DATIOB010000775.1:0-7847 GCA_035473605.1 Conexibacter sp. | reverse complement strand
AGCCGACGATCGTGTCGCCCGCCTGGACGCCCGCGGAGGCCGCGGGACCGCCCTCGGTGACGGCGCCGACCTGGGCGCCGCCGTTCTCGGAGTCGCCCATCTGGACGCCGAGGTAGGCGTGCTTGACGCTGCCGGTCGCCTTCAACTGCTCGACGACGCTTCTGACCGTGTTGGCCGGCGCGGCGAAGCCGATGCCGACGTTGCCCTGGCTGGTCGAGGAGCCGGTCAGGATCTGCGAGTTGACGCCGATCACGTGACCCTCGCCGTCGAGCAGCGGACCGCCCGAGTTGCCGGGGTTGATCGGGGCGTCGGTCTGGATCACGCCGTCGATCGTGTAGCCGTTGGGCGCGGTGATCTGGCGCTGGAGCGCGGAGACGACGCCGGTCGTGAGCGTGCGGTCGAGCCCGAACGGGTTGCCGATCGCGAAGACGTCGTCGCCGACGGTGAGCGCGTCGGAGTCGGCGAAGGCGAGCGGCTTCAGGTTGCTGGCGCCGCTGACCTTCAGCAGCGCGATGTCGGTCGACTCGTCCTTGCCGATCAGCTCGGCCGGCTGCGAGTCGCCGTCGCCGATCTTGACGGCGATCTCGGAGGCGCCGTTGACGACGTGGGCGTTGGTGACGATGTAGCCGTCGTCGGAGATGACGAAGCCGGAGCCGGTCGCCTCGCCCGACTGACCGGACTGCTCGCTGTAGGGATCGCTCGCGGAGGACTCCGCGGTGATCGTGGAGGTGATGAAGACGACGGAGTCGCTCGAGTTCGCGTAGATCTCCTTGGCGCTCTGCTCCGCGCCGGAGTCCTGCGAGACGCTGATCTTTCTGGGCTGCGAGGCAGCCGGCTCGATCACGGTCTTGGTCGAACCGCCGTCCTCACCGACGACGCCGACGACCGCAGCGCCGCCCGCAGCGCCGAGGACGGCGGCTGCGGCGAGGGTGACGATGGCCTTGGGTGTGTGCATGACAAGCAGGATGGGCCAGCTTCCTGAGTCATCGTTGAACGAGACGTAAGCGGGGGCGAAAGCTCCCTAAGAGGCAGATGAACGCCTCGCGCGCGGGCGCGACGGGCTTCAGGCGGGTGCCGCGCGCGGGCGCGACGGGCGCGCGCTCACTCCAGCCAGCTGCCGCCGAGGAAGCGCTCGACGTGCTTGGTGACCTTCTTCAACGAGCCGATCGACGCGATCGGATCGCGCGGGATCTGCAGCGCGTGGTCGTGGCCGGTCAGCTCCAGCTGCGAGAGCAGGACGCTGGAGCCGAGCCCGTCGGGCTGCCAGCTCGGGTCGGCGGTGCCGCCGACCAGCAGCAGCGGCCGCGTCGCGGCCGTGACCGCCGCGCGCACCTCCGGGCGGTCGAGCAGCGGCGTCAGCCAGATCGCCGGCAGCTCGCGCTCGACCGCGAGGTCGGCGACGTGGCTGGCGAGCGACTTGCCGAGCAGCACCGTCGTCGGCGCCGGCTGGTGGTCGAGCGCGCGCTGCGCGCGGTCGCGCACCCACGCGAAGGGGTCCTCGTCGGCGGTCGGCTCGTCGAGCACCTCGAGCACGCCGAAGCCCTTCGCGATCGCCACTTCACGCGCGAACCACAGCAACGGCGCCCGCGTCGGATAGCGTGCGCCCGGCAAGATCACCACGCGACGTTCGGCTTCGGGCCGGTGGAACGCGATCCGGAAGGCATTCTGCTCGGTGGAGCTCACCGGCCGCAGCGTAGTCGACGGGCGCAACCTCCGGCCTGATCGGCGGTTGTGAAGGTGACCCGCAAATTCCCCGAACGGAGAGTGGATGAAGCTCATCGGCGCTGGACTGCCCCGGACCGCGACGACGACCCAGTGGCTGGCCCTGAGAATGCTCGGGCTGCCGACGTATCACATGAAGGACATGATGGCCGACATGAGAAGAGGCGTCGACCAGTGGCGCCGGGCCTACAACGGCGAGGAGCCGTGGGACGAGATCTTCGACGGGTTCGAGGCGACGGTCGACTGGCCGGCGGCGTACCACTGGCGCGAGCTGATGGACAAGTACCCGGACGCGAAGGTCCTGCTGAGCGTGCGCGACGGGGACGCGTGGGCGAAGTCGATGAACGACACGATCGTGCAGATCTACTTCGGCGACTCGTTCATGCGCGCGATGTGCCTGGCGCGCTACCGCATCGACCCGGTGTGGGCCTCCTGGATGGACCTCAACATCGACACCTTCTGGAAGGGTCCGCGCGGCACGCTCGCGAACACCTTCGGCGAGCGCGCCCCGCTCGTGGAGGCGATGAACCGCTGGAACGACGAGGTCAAGTCGACGGTCCCGGCCGACCGCCTGATCATCTGGGAGCCGAAGGACGGCTGGGAGCCGATCTGCGAGGGCCTCGGCCTGCCGGTCCCCTCCGAGCCGCTCCCGCACGCGTTCGACACCGAGGTCTTCAAGAGCTCGATCACCGGCGGCGCGGTCGCGGCCGTCAACGAGTACTGGTCGCGCACGCAGCCGGCGGCCTGACCGCCAGCTCGCTCCACGGCGGCGTCGCGACCGCGGCGCCGTCGCAGTAGCCCGAGCGCAGCAGCAGGTCGAGCTGCGGCGGCGCGGCGAGGCTGCCGAGCCAGATCCGTCCCTGCTCGGCCGTCGGGCCGCCGCCGTGCTCGACGCCGGCCGGCACCAGCAGCACGTCGTGCCGGCGCATCCGCACCGGGCGCCCGTCCAGCTCCAGGTCGGCATGGTCACCGTCCCAGAAGATCACGCACTCGTCGGCGACGGGATGGGCGTGGCGGCGGATCGGGGTGCCCGGGTCGACCGGCGCGAACAGCAGCCCCGCGCCGTCGGCGCCGTGCCCGGGCCACAGCACCAGCAGCGACTTCGGCCCGAGCGCGTCGAAGGGCGCGCCGCGGAAGAGGCTGAAGAGCGCGCCGCGGGCGCGGATCCGCTCGACGCCGAGGTTCCATGCGCGCACGTCCGCCTCGGCGTCGCCGGCGCGCAGCTCGCAGCGGTCGGGCAGCGTGCCGGGCGTCGCCGCGCGGCGGGCCCGCTCGATCACCGGGAAGCGCATCGCGCCGGCGCCGCGGTCGTAGAAGCCGGCCGGCTCGTAGAGGTGCAGCGGCGGCGGCGTCAGCTGCGTCACCAGCACGAAGTCGTCGTCGTCCCCGGGGCGGTTGCGCGTCGCGTGCTCGACGCCGGCCGGCCAGAAGGCGACGTCGCCGGGCTCGACCGCGACCCAGCGCTCGTGCAGCCAGACCTCGCCGCGACCGTGCAGGCAGATCGCCGCCTCCTCGCCGAGCGCGTACGCGTGGCGGTCGCTCTCCTCCCCCGGCCGGTGCGTCACGACATGGACGCTCGCCGTCTGGAAGCCGTTGCCGGGCCAGGCGATCAGGCGGGTCGCGAGGCCGTGGACGACGATCTCGACCCCCTCGTTGAGGTTGCCGACGCCGCCGTGGCGGCGGATCTCGTCATGCGTGCGCGTGCGCGTCTCCATCGATCGTCTCGCTGTCTGGCGGTGGCAGCTGCCCCGGTCATCGGCAGCGTTCCTGGCGCCTTGACGCGGCGTCGAGGAGACGTCGGTGTCTCAGCGGGAAATCGCGCGGGCTCAGCGCGCGATCGCGCGGACCTGCTCGAAGGCGGCCGTCGAGAGGTCGTCCTCCGGCCCCCACACGAACAGCCGCTCGCGGCCGCGGCCGAAGCTCCAGCCGGCCTCGGCGTCGACGCTCAGCTGCAGCAGCAGGCGCCAGCGTCTGGCGACCTCCTCGACGCGCTTGGCCTCCGGATGCGACCACGGTGCGCCGTAGCCGACGTCGATCCCGCGCGCGGCCAGCTCGCAGGCGACCTGCATGTCGGCGCGCGACTCGTCGGCGAAGCCGAGCAGGTGGTGGCGGGAGCGCAGCGGCTCGCCGGCGTCCCACGGCTCGACGCCCTGCAGCTCCGCCAGCTCGCGGCGGACCTGCTCCCACTGCTCCTGCTCCTCGGCGTCGAGGCCGAGCAGCTGCACCGGCGCCGACCAGACGCGCGGCAGCGTCAGCTCGCACGACAGCTTCAGCGTGGTCGCGGCATGCGGCTGGGAGGTCCCGATCCGCGCGCCCGGGTCGCGCGGCAGGCGCTCGGGCTCGACGTACAGCACGCGCGCGCTCTCGATGTCCTGCGGCGAGGAGCCCGTCGGCGTCCGCTCGAGCGCGGAGAAGATCAGCAGCACGCCACTGTCGGGCAGCGCCCCCTGCTCGGAGCCGAGCGCGCTCGCCTCGGCGAGGTCGAGCTGCGCGAGGAAGGTGAGCGGCCGCCCCTCCCAGTTCGGCCAGATGCCGCCGGACGGCAGGTCCGGCGCGCCGCCGAGGCGCGTCCGGCTGCCCTCGGCCGGCGGCCCGTCGCCCGGCACCAGCCGCACGCTGCGGCGCGCCAGCGCGACGACCGCCTCGACGTGGCGGACCAGGCCGGCGTCGGCGGCGAGGCGCATCAGGTCCTCGTCGGCGATCGGGTTCGCGACGCCGGTCGCCGGCAGCGGCTGCGGGTCCGGCGCGAGGTCGGCGAGCGGGTCGTCGGCGACCGGCTGCGGCGACCGCTCCGCGGGCTCGTCCGGCATCGCGTCGCGGGCCGCCTTCGCCGCGCGCTCGAACGGGATCACGACGGCGTCGACCTGTCTCGCGCCGTGCGAGAGGCCCTTGCCGAGCATCGACTTGAAGAACCCGCGTCGGTCCACGAGCAGCAGGGTAGAGGTTCGCGCCGCCGGGTCGCCTAGCGACCGGCGCGCAGCCCCGTCAGCCAGTTCGCGACCGTCGAGTACGCCGGGCGCGCGGTCAGGTTCGGCCACAGCAGGCCGGCGTCGAACGAGCCGCCGCCGTTCCAGCTGTAGATGTAGAGCCGTTGGATGCGGCTGCTGCTGCCGGCCAGTCTGATCATCTGCTTCGTCGCTCTGACCTGGCGGCTGGTCGAGGGCGGGAACGACGGCGGATAGGAGTAGAGCCCGCCGACCTCCGTGATCCAGACCTTCCCCGGGACCGTCGCCAGCAGCGTTCTCGTGCCGACCGTGCGGAAGCGGTTGACGTCCGTGTAGTTGTGCAGCCCCCACAGCTGCGGCGTCGGCTTGCCGGCGTATCTGAGGAACCGCTGCAGGTAGCTGCGCATCTCCCTGTAGTCGGTGTCGAGCACCTCGGCGGCGAGCACGGCGCAGCCGCGGCACGCTCTCTGCAGCGTGCGGTAGAAGGCGGCCGCCGACTTCGGGCTGTGGCAGGTCGGCTCCGAGCAGGTGTTGACCTCGTCCCACGGCGAGTAGGTGCGGACCCACGGGTAGCGCTTGATGAACGCCTTGACGCCCTTCGCGTATGCGCTCGTGGAGGGGAGCGTTCTCGCTCTGCCGCTGCTGGAGGAGTGCGCGAAGGAGACGAGCACGTCGTAGCCGGCGCTGCGGGCCGCTCTCAGGAAGCCGTCGGCGGAGCTGCGCTCGGCGCCGGCGGAGAGCGCCGTGTCCCAGCCGGCGACGTAGCGGGCCTTTCTCAGCTTCAGTCTCGCCAGCAGCGGGTCGCCGAACATCGAGGCGTCCTCGTCGCCGATCCCGACCGCGAGCGAGGCGGCGGCCGCCGGCTGGGCGGTCGCGACCGTCATGCCGGCAGCGGCGAGCATCGCCGCCGCGAACAGGAGCGCGAGCGGGCGGCGGAGCGCGCGGTGCGGGCGGCGGAGCGAGCAGTGCGTGGACGCCATGGCCGGGCAGCCTACCGTGGCGGCAGCGGGCACCAGAAGCGACGCGCGTAGGCGGGATCCATCGCGCCCGCCGCGATCGCTCTGCGGCGCATTCTCATCGGCGCGATCGGCGCCGCTCTGCGCACCCGCCGTGTCAGCGTCGCGCCGCTGCGCAGCCCCGCGACGATGGTGATCCTCGTGCGCGGGCCGATGCCTCTGGGCAGCGTCACGCGGCAGGCGACGGTGCGGTTCGCGGGCACGCGCGCGACGCACGCGCGCAGCCGCCGTCTGCCGGCCTCGATCGAGATCCGCACGCGGCCGGCGACGTTCGGCCTGATCGTCGCCGTCAGCTGCTGACCGATCCGCAGCAGCCCGAAGCCGGACAGGCGCGGGGTCAGGGTCGCGGGCCTTGGCGTTCCGGGCTTGGGCGTTCCGGGCGGGGTGCTCGGCGGGGCTCTCTGGAGTGGCTCGGGGACGGGCTCCGGGCGGGGTCTGCTCTCGGGGACCGCCACGATCGCGATCGTGCGCGTCGCGACGGCGCCGGCCGCGCT
Organism: Conexibacter sp.; assembly: GCA_035473605.1. Classification (GTDB taxonomy): domain Bacteria; phylum Actinomycetota; class Thermoleophilia; order Solirubrobacterales; family Solirubrobacteraceae; genus Conexibacter. The sequence continues at coordinate 1,670 of DATIOB010000775.1, read as the reverse complement.
GGTCGCGCGGATCGTGACGGCGCCGCCGGGCGGCGGGCTCGCCGGCGCGACGAAGAGGCCCGACCCGTCGATGCTGCCGCCGTCGGCACTCCAATCGACGCCGGGCGCGTCGTGCTGCACCGCGGCGGTCAGCTGCACGCTCGTGCCGGCGATCATCGTCTCGGGTGCGCCGGAGATCGACACCGCGGGGACGTCCGGGGCGTCGCCGACGGCGACCGTGACCGTCGCGACCGCCGGCGCGGTCGGGAAGGCGCTGGCGGCGTCGCGCGCGGCGAAGGCGAAGCTGTCGAGCCCCTCCCACCCGGGCGCCGGCGTGTACGTGACGGCGCCGTCATCGCCGACGGCGCTGAGCGTCCCGTGCGCCGGCGGGGTGACGATCGCGCGCGTCGCCGCGCCGGCCGGGCTGCCCCAGCGCTGCACCGGCAGCGCGATCCCGACGGGGCTGCCGGCGGCCGTCGCGACCACGGTCGGCCGCGCGTTGTAGCCGGGGATCGTCGTCGGCTGCGCCGCCCAGGCGGGCGCGTTGACCTCGTCGGACTCACGGATGCGGTCGAGCGGGTCGACGTCCTCGCGCAGCCAGTAGCTGCCGGGCAGCACGGCCGAGGCGTCGACCCACTGGAAGGCGAGGCCGGCGTCGTAGAGGTCGCGCCAGCCGGCGGAGATGCCCTCGAACAGCTCCAGCGCTCTCGGCTCGTTCTGCTGGCAGAAGCGGCGGTACGGCGGCACGTCGTCGGCGTAGACCGGGCTCGACGGGCCGCGGTCGAGCTCGACGTGCTCGCTGTCCATCAGGCAGAAGCCGACCTTCTGCGCCGGCGCCGCCTCGGCCGTTCTGGCGGCGTTCCAGAGCGAGTATCTGGCCGTGTCCTGGAGGTGCCAGTGGTTGTGGCCGTCGGCGTCGGAGAAGATCAGCTCGGCCGGGCTCGCCGCGTCGCTCCAGCCCGCGTCCTCTGTTCTGAAGACGCGCTGGAACGACTGCATCGGCGCTCTCCACGACGCGCGCGTGCCGCGCACGTCGAGCGCGCCTCTGCCGGCGTTGTGGACGTAGCCGTCGAAGCGCAGCAGCAGCGCCGCGTGCCCGACGGCGGAGTCGACCGAGAGGCTGACAGCGGCGGGCGGATCGGCGACGAGGTCGGGCAGCAGCTCTGCAGCGCGCGCGTCGCGCGCGGGGATCGCGAACGCGGCGGCGGCGCACAGCAGCGCCAGCGACAGCGCGCGCAGCCCGCGCGCGTGGGCGATCCGTCGTCCGATGGCCATCCTCAGGGCAACTGTACGGATCGCCTCCGCCGGGCGGTCCAGGTGGGCTTTGCACTCCCGTGACGCAGCTCACACACAGGCGCCCCTTCGAAGCGCATCATGTTCTTCAGTTGATCGGAGGCGCCCACTCACCGGGCCACACCACATCTTCCTCCACCGATCACAGCATCACCACATAGACACATCTCTCTCCTCCTGGAAACGGCTCGCCTCGGCGGGCCGTTTCCTTTTAACGTTCCACTCGTGCACTGGCTCATCGACGGCATGAACGTGATCGGCACCCGCCCCGATCAGTGGTGGCGTGACCGCCACGCCGCGATGGTGCGGCTGGTCGACATGCTCGAACGCTGGGCGGTCGCCGAGAACGAGGATGTGACCGTGGTCTTCGAGCAGCCCCCGCGGCCGCCGATCCGCTC
>DATIOB010000774.1:0-3030 GCA_035473605.1 Conexibacter sp. | reverse complement strand
CGGGCCGGTGCTCGTCTTCGGCGCCTTCCCGATCCTCGACGTCGTCGTCGGCGTCGACCCCAGCAACCCGCCCGACAGCGTCCTCAAGTGGCTCGAGCAGGACCGCTACTACCGCTGGTGCACCTACGCGTACATCCCGGTGCAGTACGCGGGCCTCGTGTTCGCCTGCGTCCTCTGGAGCAGCGGCGACCTCACCACGATCGACTCGATCGGGCTGGCGCTGACGATGGCGATGGTCAGCGGGATCGCGATCAACACCGCGCACGAGCTCGGTCACAAGCGCGCGAGCATGGAGCGCTGGCTGTCGAAGATCGCGCTCGCGCAGAGCGGCTACGGCCACTTCTTCATCGAGCACAACCGCGGCCACCACGTGCGCGTGGCGACGCCTGAGGATCCCGCCAGCTCGCGCCTGGGCGAGTCGTTCTGGGCCTTCCTGCCGCGCACCGTCAAGGGCAGCCTGACGTCGAGCTGGGAGCTGGAGTGCGTCCGGCTCGACCGCCTCGGCGCGCGCCACGTCAGCATCAAGAACGACATCGTCAACGCCTGGCTGATGACGGTCGTGCTGTTCGCTGCGCTGACGGCGATCTTCGGCTGGGTCGTGCTGCCGTACCTGATCGTGCAGGCGGTGCTCGGCTTCTCGCTGCTGGAGGTCGTCAACTACCTCGAGCACTACGGCCTCAAGCGCGACAGACGCGAGGACGGCCGCTACGAGCGCACCCGCCCGGAGCACAGCTGGAACTCGAACAACGTCGCCTCCAACGTGCTGCTCTACCACCTCCAGCGCCACAGCGACCACCACGCCAATCCGATGCGCCGCTACCAGGCTCTGCGCCACATGGACGACGCGCCGCAGCTGCCGACCGGCTACGCGGGCATGATCGTGCTCGCGACCGTGCCGCCGGCGTGGCGGCGCGTGATGGACAAGCGCCTGCTCGACCACTACGACGGCGACGTGACGCGCGCCAACATCCAGCCGCGCAAGCGCGAGAAGGTGCTGAAGCGCTACGGCGGCGGTGGCGGCGCGGCCGCGGGCGGCGGAGCGACCGCCGCGGGCGGCGTGGCGACGGCGGGCGGCGCGTGATGGCCGCCTACCGCTGTCCCGGCTGCGGCTACGTCTACGACGAGGCGGCCGGCCACCCGCGCGAGGGCTTTCCGGCCGGCACGCCGTGGAGCGAGGTGCCCGACGACTGGGCCTGCCCCGACTGCGGCGTGCGCGACAAGGTCGACTTCGAACCGGACCAATGAGGACGGCGGCCGTCGCGGCTGGCACCATTGTGGTGATGGGACCGGCTCGTACTCCTTACGCCGTCGCAGCGAGAGAGCTGCTGCGCGACACGCTCTTCGACGCCGCCCGCGACGCGATGCAGGAGCGCCAGTGGGCTGACGTGACGATGGCCGAGATCGCCACGGCCGCCGGCGTCAGCCGCCAGACGCTGTACAAGGAGTTCGGCTCGCGCGACGAGTTCGCGCAGCTGTTCGTCGTGCGCGAGGGGACGCGCTTCCTCGACGGAGTCGAGCAGGCCGTGCGCGCCCACCTCGACGATCCGAGGGCCGCGCTGTCGGCCGCGCTCGGCGTCTTCCTGACCGCCGCCGCCGAGGACCCGCTCGTGCGCACGCTGCTGACCGACGACGGCACCGGCGGGATGCTGCCGCTCGTCACGACGCAGTCGCAGCCGGTCGTCGCGTTCGCCTCCGCGCGCCTGACCGAGGTGATCCACGACGGCTGGCCGCAGGTGCGGCGTTCCGATGCCGAGCTGCTGGCCGAATGTCTCGTGCGGCTCGCGATCAGCTACGCGATGCTGCCGAAGGACCCGCCCGACGCCGCGATCACGACCGTGATGACGCTGATCGAGCCGTACATCGAGCGGGCGCTGGCCGGCGGCGGCTGACGCTCACGCGTCGAGCACGAACCCCACCCCGCGGACCGTCGTGATCAGCGGCGGGTCGGCGAGCTTGCGGCGCAGGTAGGCGACGTAGCGGTCGACGACGTTGGGCTGCGCCTCCAGCTCGCCGCCCCAGACCTCTTCGAGCGCGTGCTCGCGCGTCACGACGGCGCGCGGGTCGCGCAGCAGCAGCGCCAGCAGCGCCGCCTCGCGCGGGGTCAGCTCGAGGTCGCGGCCGGCGCGCGCGCCGCGGCCGGTCGCGAGGTCGAGCGTGACGTCTGCGAAGGCGAGCAGCTCCGGCACCGCGCGGCCACGCCGCAGCAGCGCGCGCAGGCGGGCGCTCAGCTCCTCGGTCGCGAACGGCTTGACGAGGTAGTCGTCGGCGCCGGCGTCGAGCCCGGCGACGCGATCTGAGACCGCGTCGCGCGCGGTCAGCAGCAGGATCGGCGTCGCGAGCCCCTTGCCGCGCAGCCGCCGCGCGACCGCCAGCCCGTCGACCCCGGGCATCGCGACGTCGAGCACGATCGCGTCGGGGACCGACTGCTCGACGGCCGCCAGCGCCGCGCCGCCGTCGGCAGCGGCGCGCACCTCCCAGCCCTCGGCCGCGAGCGTGCGCTGGAGCATGCGGCGCACGGGGGCGTCGTCGTCGACGACGAGCACGGTCGGCAGGGACATGGCGCCGAGCCTAACGGCGGGCGGGTGCCGCGTCGGTACGGGCTGCCGCACCGCGGCGGTACGGCGGGCGGCGTCGCGGCCGCGGGCGCTCGCGGCTGTGAGCACTTGCGGTGACGCGCGCGATCGTTCAACTTAGGCTAACCTAATAAGGGCTCCCTAACCGTCTCCCTAAGGCCCTCCTCACCCATGCACGATTCCGTCGCCCGTCAACGGGCGCGCGGCCGCCGCACGCTCGCGCTCGCCGCGGTCGCGAGCGCCGCCCTGCTCGCCGCGCCGGCGCTCGCCGCCGCAGATCCAGCCGCCACGCTCGCGCCCGCGACCGCCTTCGACTTCGGCGCCCGTCAGATCGGCGGCGGTCCCTCGACCGTGCGCACCTACACGGTCGCAAGCACCGGCACGGACCCGCTCGCGATCGGCTCGGTCGCGCTGACCGGCGCCGACGCCGGCCAGTTCGCGATCGCGGCCGACACGT
>DATIOB010000773.1:0-11398 GCA_035473605.1 Conexibacter sp. | reverse complement strand
GCTAGAGTGGCGGCCACTTCGCCACCCCTGGACCCGAGCGGGGTCGACCGGCAGTCGCGTCCGCGACGCCGCAGCGACGCTGGCCGGGTTCTCGCCCAGGAGGTCCGAGATGTCTCTCACCGCCTCGTCGCCGGAGGCTTCTCCGGCGACGCGCCCACGCGTGCCCGAACCCAGGCCGGGACCCGCGATCGCCGTCGCCTCGGCCGCGACCTTCGTCGCCTTCCTCGACGTGACGGTCGTCAACGTCGCGCTGCCCGACCTCCAGCGCGACTTCCCCGGCGATTCGCTCGTGGCGCTGTCGTGGGTCGTCGCGATCTACGGCGTCCTCTTCGCCGCCCTGCTGACGCCGGCCGGGCGGCTCGCCGACGTCGTCGGCCGCAAGACCGTCTTCCTCGGCGGCTTCGCCGCCTTCACGCTCACATCCGCGCTCTGCGCGCTGGCGCCGAGCGTGCCGCTGCTGATCGCGCTGCGCGCGCTCCAAGGCGCGAGCGCCGCCTTCATGATCCCCGCGGCGCTCGGGATCGTGCTCGCCGTCTCCAGACCGGAGAAGCGCGCGGCCGCCGTCGGCCTGTGGGGCGCGACGACCTCGATCGCGGCCGCGCTGGGCCCGGCGCTCGGCGGTCTGCTGATCGACGGCTGGAGCTGGCGCGCGGTCTTCCTCATCAACGTGCCGATCGGCCTCGCCGTGCTGTGGGCCGGCTGGAGACTGCTGCCGTCGCTGCGGCTCGGCGCGCGCCAGCTGCCGGACCTGCTCGGCTCGCTGCTGCTCGCCGCCGGCTTCGCGCTCGTGCTCGTGGCGCTGACGGAGACGGCGCAGTGGGGCTGGCTCGACGGCCGCACCTTCGCGTGCGCGCTCGCCGGGCTGCTGCTGCTCGTCGTCGTCTGGCGGCGCACGCGCACGCACGCGGCGCCGGCGGTCGACACGTCGCTGTGGCGCAACCGCGTCTATGCCGCCGCCAGCGTCGGCGCCGCGCTCTACGGCGTCGCGCTGTTCGCCTGGATGCTCGCCTGCGTCCTGTTCGTGACCGGCGTCTGGGGCTACTCGATCGTCGAGGCCGGGCTGGCGATCACGCCCGGCGCCTTCAGCTCCGCGGGCGCGGCGGTGCTCGCCGGCCGAGCGATCGAGCGGCGCGGACCGGCGCCGGTCGTCGCGATCGGCGCGCTGCTGTTCGCGGCCGCCGGCGTGTGGTGCACGCTCGGGATCGGCGAGACGCCGCAGTTCCTCACCTTCTGGCTGCCGCTCGGGATCGTCGGCGGGGCCGGCATGGGCAGCGCGACCGTCGGCCTCACGGCGGCGGGCGCGCGAGCGCTGCCGCCAGAGCAGTTCGCCGCCGGCACCGGCCTGCTGATGACCGCCCGGCAGCTCGGCGGGGCGCTCGGCGTCGCGGCCCTGGCGGCGATCCTCGACGCCGGCGACGGCAGTCTCGCCAGCTTCCGCGGCGTCTTCGCGATGTGCACCGCGGCGACCGTGCTGACGGCGATCTCGGCGCTGTGGCTGATGCGCCCTCCGAGCGCCGGCGCGGCGACTCCTTCGACCACGACCACGACCACGACACCCGAGGCGGTGACGGCATGAGCCATCCGATCCATCCCCACGAGCTGGCCGATCCCGACGTGCTCGGCGGCCACCAGGAGCACGTGCTGCTGCGCGAGGCGCCTTGGTCGCGCTTCGCCGTGCTCGGCGACAGCGTCGCCGAGGGCGTCGGCGACCCGGTCGCCGGCTACGCCGGCCTCTACTGGGCCGACCGCGTCGTGCGCGCGATGCGCACGCAGCGGCCGTCGCTGGCCTACCTCAACCTCGGCCGCCGCGGGCTGCTCGCAGCCGAGGTGCGCGAGCAGCAGCTGGCGCAGGCGCTCGCCTTCGCGCCCGACCTGGCGGCCGTCTGCGCCGGCGGCAACGACACGATGCTGCGCCGTTTCGACCACGAGACGGTCGAGCGCGAGCTCGACGCGACCGTCGGCGCGCTGCGCGACGGCGGCGCCGACGTGCTGCTGTTCACGCTCTTCGACATCGGGCAGGCGGTCGAGATGCCGGAGCCGTGGGGGTCGCGACTGCGCGACCGGCTGTCGTCGCTGGCGCTCGTGACGACCTCCGTCGCGCGCCGCCACGACGCCCTGCTCGTCGACTGCGCGACCCACCCGCGCGCGGCCGACCCGTCGATCTACAGCAGCGACATGATGCACCTCAACATGCGCGGCCACGCGATCGCCGCCGGCGCGGCGATCCGCACGCTCTCTCTCGCGATCGACTCGCCGCTGGAGGCGGCCGGGATCGCATGAGCCACTAGGCTGTCGAGCCGTGTCCTGGCAGAGGCTCGACAGCCGCATCGCCTACGAGAACCAGTGGATCCGCGTGCGCGAGGACCAGGTCGTCAAGCCCGACGGCTCGCGCGGGATCTACGGCGTCATCGAGGTCGTCAACCCGGCCGTCTTCGTCGTCGCGCTGACGGCGCGCGAGGAGGTCGTGCTGGTCGAGCTGGAGCGGTACACGATCGGCCGCCGCTCGCTCGAGGTCCCCGCCGGCGCGACCGACGGCGAGGATCCGCTCGTCGCCGCCAGACGCGAGCTGCGCGAGGAGACCGGCCTCGTCGCCGCGCGCTGGCAGCCGATCGGCGAGATGAACGCGCTCAACGGCGTCGCGAACGCGCCGGAGGTCGTCTTCCTCGCGACCGAGCTGTCCGACGGCGGCGACGGCGACGAGCGCGCGGAGGAGGGGATCACCGCGGTGCGCGAGGTCCCCTTCGGCGACGCGCTGAGATTGATCGCCGCCGGCGAGATCGTCGACGGCGAGACGATCTCCTCGCTCGCGCTCGCGGGCATCGCGCTCGGCCGTTTCAGCTGAGCGCGGCCGGCCGCTGCGGTCGCCTCACGGCAGGTCGATCCGCTCCAGCGCGACGATCTCGCAGCCGTCGGGCGGCGGCTCCGTCGAGGCGCGGTAGGCGGCCAGCTGCTCCTCGCCGAGGCGGCGGAAGGCGTCCTCGACGTCGTCGACGTACTCCTGGCTGATCAGCAGACGCTGCTCGCGCACGCCGGTGCGCTGGCGCTCGCGCCCCTCCGCGCTGCCGGCGTACGCCCAGACGCGGCCGGGCGGCGGCGCCTCGATCCGCTCGGTGACGTCGACGCGGCGGTAGTTGCGCTCGCGCGCGTCGAGCCGTTCGAGGCCGGCGCCGTCGACCGGGAGGCAGAGGCCGTTGACGGCGCCGCCGGCGGCGGCGACGATGTCGAGGAAGGCGACGAAGGCATGCGGGCGCTGGTGCGTCGCGCGCTGCCGATACCACTTGTAGCCCGGCAGGTCGCGGCGGTTGTCCATCGCCACGCCCCAGCAGCGGCGGTGGCCGGTGAGCGTCGCGAGGCGCCCGCGGCTGAGGTCCGCGGCGAGCGAGCCGTAGCCGAAGACCCACTCGTCGCTCGCCGCCGTCGCGCTCATGCGCGGAGGCCTACCCGATCGTGACGTCGCCGGCGCTGCCCGCGCCCTCGACGCAGAAGCCGGTCGCCGCGTACGGGGCGCCGCCGGCGAGCTGCGCCCAGGTCGGCAGCGTCAGCGTGATCTGCCCGCTGTCGCCGGAGCGCTCGGCGTTCCACGTCTGCGTCACGCGCGTCCCGGCCGGCAGCGCGAAGGTCGCGCGCACGCCGGCGAGCGCCGCGTCGGGGCCGCTCACCTCGAGGTGGCCGCACCAGCCGGCGTTCCAGCTGTTCTCGACGACGATCCTCGCGCTCAGCGAGCCCGGTGCCGGCGGCGCGGGGGCGGCCGGCTGCGCGGGGGCGGGCTGCGAGGGCTGCGCCGGCGCTGTGGGCGCTCTCGCCGCGGGCTTCGGCGTTCTCGGCGTCGCGCCCCTGCGGACTCTGCCGCTCGACCGTCTCGGCGCGGTGAAGACGGCCCCGCTGCCGCGGAACGCGACCCGCTGGCGGCCGATCATCCGCTGCAGCAGCGCGGTCTTGGCCGGCTGCACGGAGGTCCAGTCGTCCTTCAGCACGCCGCCGGTGTCGCCCGAGTTGGGGTTCAGCGCCCAGTAGGTCCACGACGCGCCGGTGCGGCTGATGTAGTCGAAGAACTGGCGCTGCCAGCGGCCCTCGGCGCTCGTCATGTCGACGTTGCGGCCGCCGAACTCGCCGACGAGGATCGGCGCGATCCCCTGCTCGGCGATGTAGCCGAAGCCGGTCTTCCAGCGCTGCTCCAGCAGCGCCGGCGTGTTCGGTCTGCCGAACCACGGCTGCGGGAAGACGCCGGGACCGTACTCGTGCGGCGAGTAGACGAGACGGCCGGGGCGGTCGAGCCGCACGGGGTGCTTGCGCACGCCCTCGAGGTTGCCGCCCCACCAGTGCGTGTCGAGCTGCTGGCCGGGCACGGGCGCGCCGCCGCCGACGCCCTCGACGACGATCAGCCAGTTCGGCGCGATCCCGAGCACGGCGTTGCCGGCGCGCTCGGCCGCGCGGCGCCAGTCGGTCGGGCCGCCGGTCCCCCACGTCGCCTCGGCGTGCGGCTCGTTCTTGAGATCGGCGCCGATCACGTTCGGCTGGTCGCGGTAGCGCTTGGCGAGCAGCTTCCAGGTCTCGACCCAGTCGTCCTCGCTGAAGCCCTGGCCGTACCAGAGCCCCTCCGTGTAGGCGTTGTCCGCGTGCGAGTGGTTGTCGAGCAGGATCAGCAGTCCCTGGCGCTCGGCCTCCTGCACGATCGCGTCGATCGCCTCCAGCGGCGTCGCGCCCTTCAGCGCCGCGTTCTTGCCGCTGCCGAAGTCGGCTCCGGTGACGGCCTCGCGCGAGCGGATCGCGGCGAGCGAGAAGGGCAGCCGGATCGTGTTGAAGCCGAGCCGGCGGACCTGCGCCAGCACGTCTCTGTAGTCGCGCGTCCAGAGCCCGTGGGCGAGGTGGTTGCTGGTCTCGAAGCCGAACCAGTTGACGCCCTGCAGCACGACCGGGCGGCCGGCGGCGTCGACCAGTCTGGAGCCCTTGGTCGCCAGCGGGGTGGCGATCATCCCGCCCGCCTTGCGCGCTCTGGCGCCGGCGGCGCCGGTGGCGCCGCCCGTGACCGCGACCGCGAGTGCGACGAGCAGGCCGGCGGCGATGAGGGTGAGGGAGCGACGCATGGAGGAACTATGCACATTGATCGGAGCTTTCGACACGTTCTGGAGCGGAAAGCGGCAGTGGCGGACAAACGGCTGAAAAGACGCAAAGGCCCGCCTCTCCGGAAAGGCGGGCCCTCGCGACGTACTTCCCCAGGTTGGCCGCTAGGGGAAGATGTGGCGCACTCGACGGAAGAGGTTGCGCACCATCTCCAGCGTCGAGAGCAAGGTCAGGACGATCAGGACCTTCCAGCCGATGTCGACCGGGGTCGACAGCAGGTTGTTGAGCGTGTCACGCATCTCAGACCACCTCTCCGGTCGCGATCATCGTCTGGCCGGCGGGGAGACCCTCGGCCTTGTACTGGCGGGCCCAGCCGTCGCGGCGGATGCCCATCACGACGGTCGCCCAGGAGGTCACCCACGCGAACAGGCGGAACCAGAGGTAGATCTCGACCATCACCAGCGTGCCGGCGAGGAACAGGTCGAGCCGCGTGTGGTTGGGGACCTTGCGCGCGTGCTTGAAGTTCAGCAGCGCGGCGAGCAGCGGCGGGACGACCCAGATCCAGTTCCACTCGAAGGCGCCGATCAGCAGCGAGGTGCCGAGCAGCAGGACGAAGAGGCCGCGCGTCAGCGCGTTGACGCCGTTCTTCAGCTGCACGCGCCACGGGTACATCGTCGTGGCGCCGATCTTCGAGCCGAGCAGCAGGCGGATCATGCCCTCGTCCCACTTGCGGCGCTGGGCCCACAGCGATCTGATCGTCAGCATCGGGCCGGCGTAGGCGCGCGCGGTCGCCGAGACCTTCGTCTCCCAGCCGCGCGCGGACAGCATCCACGTCAGCTCCATGTCCTCGACCTGCGCCTCCGGATCCCACGGGGAGAGGCGGCGCTCCTCGTCGACGATCTGCTGCAGCGCGTCGACGCGGAAGAGCGTCGCCTGCCCGCCGAGCACGTAGGTGTTGCGCTTGCGGTGGAGGATGTCGATCGTCCAGGAGGCGAACTCGAGCCGCTGCATGCGCACGAGCAGGCGCGCCCACTTCGACTGCCCGAGGTCGGGGTCGAAGGTGTAGCGGGCCATCACGCCGCCGACCTTCGGGTTGGCCTCCAGCTCGTCCTCCATCGCCGCGAGCGAGTCGGGCGAGAGGACGGTGTCGGCGTCGACGCCGAGCATGTAGTCGAAGCCGTAGGCGACGTACTGCTGCCAGGCGGTGCGCAGCGCGCCGACCTTGCGGTCTCTGTTGCCGACCGTCTCGATCACCGTCACGCGGCGGCCGAAGCGGCGCGCGATCTCGACCGTCTTGTCGGTGCAGTTGTCGGCGACGACGATGATCCGCTCGGGGCGGCGCGTCTGCGCCAGCAGCCCCTGGATGACGCTCGCGATCGTGCCTTCCTCGTTGTGCGCGGGGACGACCACCACGATCTTCGCGGTGCGCGTCTTCGGCGGGCGGTTCTGGAAGCGGTGCATCGCCATCGATGCGTTCCAGTACATCTGCGTCAGCTTGTTCGAGACGCTCGCGCGCGGCTGCGGCCGGGCCGACGCGGGCTGCTCGTACGGGACCAGCTCGGTGCTGGTGCTCTGACGCTGCGCCTTGCGCAGCTTTCGGCTGAGCCGGCCCCGTCTGGGGGCTCCGTGGCTCTGCCTGCGGTCGAAACGCGAGTCGTCCTCGTGAGGACTTCGCGAGCGTCTCGTCGCTGGGGAGGAAGTCGTGCGATCTGCGGCCATGCACCAGATGGTGGGGCACGCAGGACGTGCGCACATGGGGCATTAACGCGCAAAACCTGTGCGAGATCTCGCAGCTTTGGTGAGGTTTGCGTATGTCCCGTGAGCTTTGAGATGGCATTCCCGTCCATCTGCGTGCTTGAAACACGGTGTGTTGACATGCGCCTCAAGCGTCGCGGTGAGGCTGCCGACATGGGACACGTGGAGCGTTCCGCACCTCCCTTCCTGCGCAGCCGCGTGCACGAGGCCGTCGAGGCCGAGCGCGCGCAGACGCGCGCGTGGCTGCACGACTCCGTGCTGCAGGTGCTGGAGTACCTCGCCAGCGGCGGCTACGCCGACGAGCCCGACGCGCACGAGCTGGCGCGCATCGCCGGCGACGCCGCGAGCGAGCTGCGCGCCTTCGTCGAGGGCGAGGACCCGGTCAGAGCGGCCGGCGGCCAGGGCGAGCTGTGCGCCCGCCTGGTCGCCGCCGTCGAGGAGGAGCGCGTGCTCGCCGAGCACGAGATCGGCCTCGTCTTCGGCGAGTTCGAGACGCCGGTCGAAGGCTGGGCGGCCGAGCAGCTGGCGCTCGCCGCGCGCGAGGCGCTGCGCAACGCGCGCAAGCACGCCCGCGCGACGCGAGCGCTCGTGACCGCCGACGTCGTCGCGGGCGCCGCGACCGTGATCGTCAGCGACGACGGCGCCGGCTTCGTCGTCGGGGCCGTGCGCCACGGCGGCGCCGGCCTGCGCGAGTCGATCGTCGGCCGGCTCGCTCGCGCCGGCGGCCGCGCGAGCGTCCGCTCGCGGCCCGGGCACGGCACGCGCGTGACGCTGCGGCTGCCGCTCTCCGACGCGCGCGACGAGCTGTCGCCGGCCGCCCGCCGCGACGCTGACGCCGACGACGGCACGAGCGCCGGCGCGGAGCGCGCGGCATGAACATCCGCGTGCTCGTCGTGGAGGACTTCCCGCTCGTGCGCGACGGGGTCGTCGCGGCGCTCGCGCGCGATCCCGGGATCGAGGTCGTCGGCGCCGCCGGCGACGGTCGCGAGGGGCTCGAGCTGGCGCACCGTCTGCGTCCCGACGTGATCCTGCTCGACCTGCACATGCCTGAGCTGGGCGGCATGATGGTGCTGGAGCGGCTGCGCACCGAGCTGCCCGCGACGCGCTCGATCGTGATGACGGCGAGCGAGAAGGCGGAGCCGCTGCTCGACGCGGTCGCCGCCGGCGCGGCGGGGTACCTGACGAAGCGCACCAGCGGCGAGGAGCTGCGGCAGGCGATCCTGACCATCCACGGCGGCGGCTCGGTGATCGCGCCGTCGTTGGCGCCTCACCTGCTGCAGGCGTACTCGCGTGCCTCGACCGGCGAGGGGATGCCCGACGTGCGCTCGAAGCTGACCGCGACCGAGCACGAGGTGCTGCGACTCGTCGCGCAGGGGCTGACCGACAGACAGATCGCCGAGCACCTCTACGTCTCGCCGCGCACGGTCCAGAACCACCTCGCGCGGATACGCGACAAGACCAACCTCAGACGCCGCTCGGAGCTGGCGCGCTGGGCCGTGCTGCACGCCGTCTACTGATGGCGCTGCCGGCCGACCGCACGCACGGCCGCTGGCCGTACCTCGCCGCCGCGGGCGCGCCGCTCGCGACCGCCGTCGTGATCGCGCGGCGCGACCAGCTCGGCGAGGACGTTCGCTGGGCGCTGTGGACGGCGCCGGCGGCGCTGCTGTGGCACCAGACGGAGGAGTGGTTCTGGCCCGGCGGCTTCCTGCCGTGGTTCAACCGCGAGGTGCTCGGCAGCGATGCCGACGAGTTCCCGATCACGCGCGCGGGCGGCCTCGTCATCAACGTCGCGATCGGCTGGGGGCTGATGGGCGCGGCCGCGCAGCGCGGCATGCGCGCGCCGGCGCTCGCCGCCGCGGCGCTCGCCTTCAACGCCGCCAACGGCGCGATGCATGTCACGCTCGCCGCCCGCAGACGGCGCTGGAACCCCGGCGCGGTCAGCTCCGCGACGCTGTTCCTGCCGCTCGGTGTCGCCGGCCTCGCCGCGATCGCGCGCGATCCGCGCGGCGGCGCGCGGCCGGTCACGGCAGGCGTCGCCTTCGGCCTCGCCTCGGGCGTCGGCCTGATGGCGGGCATGAGAGCGCGGCTGGCGCGCTCGCGTCGCAGCTCGGGCTGAGCGCGCGCTACCGTCACGCGCATGCCCACCGCCTTCGTCCACACCTGCGTGCGGGCGCTCGACGTCGACGCGTCGCTGCGCTTCTACGAGCTGCTCGGCTTCGAGCAGCGCGGCCGGCTCGTCTTCGAGTCGGCCTACAACGTCTACCTCGGCCTGCCCGGCGGCGGCGACACGCTGGAGCTGACCGTCAACGTCGGCCGCACCGAGCCGTACGACCTCGGCGACGGCTACAACCACCTCGCGCTGACGGTCGACGACCTCGACGCGCTGCTGGCCAAGCTCGCGGCGGCGGGGATCGGGCCGGAGGAGCCGCCGTACGCGCCCGGCGGGCGCGAGGAGGTCGGTCGCATCTGCTTCGTCGCCGATCCCGACGGCTACCGCATCGAGCTGATCGACGGCGGCGCCTTCCCGACGCCGCAGGACCCGCCGCACCCGGCGACGACGGCGTAGCGCGCCGGCATCGTACGAACGTCCAGCTGCTCCCTCCGTTGGGGGAGATGGGCGGGAGGAACGTCGCATGACGCGGCGCTTGCGCCGCCGTAGCGTGACGGTCACGCCGCACTCCCCGCCAGGACGGCAACGGGTGCGGCGGCGACGATGCGAAGAACCTCCAGATCAGCGAAGAAGCGCAAGGCGCGCAAGCCCGTCTGCAAGCCGGCCGCGAAGCCGAAGCGCGCGAGCGGCAAGCGCGCCGCGAAGAAGCAGCGCGCCGCCGCGCGCTGCAGAGCGCCGGTCAAGAGAGCGGCGAGAAGAGCGACGCCGACGCCGAGAAAGCGCCCCGTCGTCAGACGCCCGCCGACGACCGGCCACCCCGCGCTGCCGATGCTGCCGGCCGACACGCCCGTGCCGGGGCTGCCGCCGGTCGACCCTCCGCCCCCGCCCCCGCCGCCCCCCGATCCTCCCCCGCCGGATCCGACCCCGGCCGGCCTCCACCGCTACGACGGCCCGTTCGGGATCGAGCAGGCGACGCGCCTGCTGTGGCGCGCCGGCTTCGGCCCGCGCCGCGGCGAGGCGGCGCAGTTCGCCGCGCTCGGGCTCGACGGCGCCGTCGCCGCGCTGACGCGCGTCAGCGGCGCCGCGCAGCTGATCGGGCCGGAGCCGTACACCGAGTTCGACGACCACCTCGAGCCCGGCATCCTGTTCGAGCACGACCACCTCGGCTGGATGGACCGGATGATCCGCTCGACGCAGCCGTTCGTCGAGCGGATGGCGCTGCTGTGGCACGACTGGTTCGGCATCAGCGACGACAACGTCGGCCAGTACACGCTGCTGGCCAGACACATCGACCTCTTCCGCGACCACGGCCGCGGCTCCTTCCGCGACCTCGCGCGCCTCGTGATGCAGGACGGCGCGATGCTCGTGCGGCTCGACGGAGTCTCCAGCCAGCGCCACCGGCCGAACGAGAACTTCGCGCGTGAGCTGATGGAGCTGTTCACGCTCGGGCCCGATCGCGGCGCCTACACCGAGCGCGACATCCGCGAGGCGGCGCGCGGGCTGACCGGCTGGAGCGGCGACTTCCAGCAGCCCAACGGCTGGGCTCGCTTCTACTTCGACGCGCAGTGGCACGACGCGACGACGAAGAGAATCTTCGGCGTCGTCGACGACTACGACCCCGAGGACGTCGTCGACGCCTGCGTCACGCACCACCTGCATCCGTCGTTCTTCGTGCTGAAGCTGTGGTCGGCGTTCGTCGCGACGCCGCCGCCGGAGGACCAGCGGATCGCGCTCGAACGGCTCTACATCGAGCGCGGCCACCAGGTGCTGCCGGTGATCGAGGCGATCCTCAAGCATCCGGCCGTCTACGAGGGGCCGCCGCTCGTCAAGCCGCCGGTCGTCTACGCCGCCGGGCTGCTGCGCGCGCTCGGCGGCGGGATCCAGTCGATCGGCTGGACCGGCGTCACCGCCAACGCCGGTCAGCGGCTGCACTACCCGCCGAACATCTCCGGCTGGCGCGAGGACCGCTGGCTCGACACCTCGACGCTGCACGCGCGCTGGGAGCTGGTCGGGCTGGCGCTGAAGCCGCGTGCGCTCGACGCCGGCTCGCCCTATCCGGCGCAGGAGACACCGGCCGAGGCGGTCGCGATGGCGCTGCGCTTCTGGGACGACCCGCCGCTGCGCGGCGACACGATCGACGTGCTGATCGAGACCGCGGGCCGGCTCGCGCAGGTCGCCGACGGCGACCTGCCGCCGCAGGGCCGCAACGCGCTGCGCCAGACGATCCTGCGCCACCTGGTGATCTCCAGCCCCGACGGACAGGTCTGCTGATGAGCGGCTGCAAGGAGAACGTCCGCGCCGAGCAGGTCCGTCGCGCCGTCGCCGGCGAGGGGCTGCCGGCGATCGAGCCGGGGATGCCGCTGCCGGCCGGCACCGGCATGACCCGCCGCTCGCTGCTGCTCGGCGGCGCCGGCCTCGCGCTGACCGTCTTCGGCGGCCGCATGCTGGCGCCGGAGGCGTTCGCCGAGGGGG
>DATIOB010000772.1:0-13155 GCA_035473605.1 Conexibacter sp. | reverse complement strand
GCGTCACGGCTTGAGTTACAGCTCTTTCACGGGCGGTTAACGACTGCACGCGACCGCGCGCGTACCGTCGCGCCATGAGCGATGCGACGATCGACCGCACCCGCGCGCCGGAACGGCTCGCGAGCCCCTCGGGCGGTCGCCCGCTCGACGGCCGCCTCGGACTCGACGTGCCGCGCGAGAAATGGCCGACGGCACCGGAGCTGAAGCGGCTGGAGGCATGCGGCTACGACTGGGTCCAGCTGCACCTGCCGCCGGTCGAGCTGCTCGCCGACGCGGTCAGCACCAGACGCTACGCCGACTGCCTCAGAGCGGTGCTGGCCCCGACCGGCCTGCGCGTCGTGCTGCACGCCCCCGACGCGCTCACGCTCTCACGCGGCGCCGAGCACGAGCGCGCCTTCGGCGGCATGCTCGACTGCGCCGCCGCGGTCGCAGCGCCGATCGTCGTCTGCCACGTCGGCCGGCACCCGCTCGCGGGCGATCCCGAGGACGCGCGCGCCGAGCAGCTGCTGGCGGCCGAGGAGGCGGCACTTGTGCGCTGCGCCGCGCTCGCCGAGCGGGCCGGCGTGCGACTGGCGCTGGAGAACCTCGCGCCGGTCTACCCGATCCCGACGGCCCGACGGGAGCCCGCGCACTCGCCGCTGTTCCTGCGCGACCTCGTCCGCAGGGTCGGCTCGCCGGCGGTCGGGATCGCCTTCGACGTCGGTCACGCGCACGTGACGGCGCAGCTCGACGGGCTCGCGCTCGCCGACGCGCTCGCCGCCGTCGCCGACGAGGTCGTGCTCTTCCACCTGCACGACAACCTCGGCGTGCGGCGCGGGCCCGGGACGCCGCCGGGCGTCATGCCGCTGAAGCTCGATCTGCACATGCCGCCGGGCCGCGGGACCGTTCCCTGGCGCGGGCTCGCGCCGCTGCTGCGGGCCCATTCGGCACCGCTGCTGATGGAGATCGCGGCCGGTCACCGCCCCGATCCGCTCCGGCTCGCGACCGTCAGCAGCGAGCTGCTGACGCGTGGTTGAGCGCGGGAGGAGGAAGATGACCGTCCACATGGTGCAGATGCGGCAGGAGTATCGCGACCAGCTCGCGCAGATCGAGCAGCAGACGCTCGAAGGCCTCGACATGGTCGTCGTCGCGGTCGATCGCGCGCTGGAGGCGCTGATGACGCACGACGACGAGCTCGCCAGCATCGTCGTCGCCGACGACGATCGGATCGACGGCCGCTACCTCGAGACCCACCAGGCGATCCTCTCGCTGCTCGCGCTGCAGGCACCGGTCGCGGGCGACCTGCGCGTCGTCGCGGCGCTGCTGCACGTGATCCGCCACATCGAGCGGATGGGCGACCAGTGCGTGACGATCGCCAAGCTCGTCCCGCTCGACGGCCGCGAGCCGCGCACCGATCGCGAGCTGCTCGCCCTGATCGCCCGCATGGGCGCCCACGTGCGGGCGCAGACGCTGCACGCCAAGCGCGCCTTCGCGGCGCGCGAGGTGCCGCTGGCGGAGGAGCTGGTCGAGCTCGATCGCGATGTCAACAGCCTCAACCGCGAGATCTTCACGCGCGCGGTCGCGATCGGCGACGACGCCGAGCTGCGCGAGTGGGCGATGCACATGACGCTCGTCGCGCGCTGCCTCGAGCGGATCGGCGACAACGCCGTCGACATCGGCGAGCAGACCGCGTTCATCGTCACCGGTCTCTTCCGCGAGTTCTCCGACGCCTCCGAGATCCGCCGGCCCTGAGTCGCCGTTCCGGTGCGCCGGGACGGACGCGAACTGCGTTCCGGCTTCCGAGGGCTGTTCATGCGGCTCGTTCCGGACTCCTCGGGGGCAGTTGTGAACGGCGTGTTATCACCGCTGTCACGGCGCTCCCGCCGTCGCCGGAGGGGGCTAGACTTCGCGTCACCATGAACACGGCTTACACCGCGGGTGTGACTACCCCCCAAGACGAGTCACACGCCCCGGGGTCGCGGACGGCCCCCCTTCGCCTCGCGATCATCGACGGCGACAGTGGTTTCCTGCAGGTGGTCGAGAAGCGCGTGCGTGCACGCGGCTGGCAGCAGCGGATCCTCACCGGCGCGGTGCCGGTCGACGAGCTGGTGTCGATGCGCCTCGGCGCGCTCGTCGTCGACCTCGCGGTCCTCGGCGCGCCCGGCTGGGCGTACCTGGAGCAGGTCTGCGCCGCGCTGCCCGCGCTGCCGGTGATCGTCTGCACCGGTCCGTCGACCGTCGCCCAGCGCGTCCGCGCGCTGCGGATCGGCGCTGACGACTGGCTCGGCAAGCCCTGCCACCCGGAGGAGCTGGTCGCCCGCATCGAGGCGATCGTGCGCCGCGGCCGTCTGGCCGCTCCGCCGGTCGAGCGCCCGGTCGTCGAGGCCGGCGAGATCTCGATCAAGCCCGATCAGTTCCAGGCGTTCGTCGGCACGCGCAGCCTCGACCTCACGCGCCGCGAGTTCGAGCTGATCCGCCTGCTCGCCGGCAACGCCGGCCAGGTGCTGGAGCGCGAGGCGATCTACCAGCGCGTGTGGGGCTACGCGATGGCCCACGGCGACCGCTCGGTCGACGTCTTCGTGCGCAAGCTGCGCCAGAAGCTGGAGCGCGCCTCGCCGCAGTGGCGCTACATCCACACGCACTTCGGCGTCGGCTACCGCTTCGCGCCGGAGTCGGCCGACAGCGCCTCCGCGGCTGACGCGGCTGGGCACCAGGCCGCCGCGTTGGAAGAGGCCGCTGCGGCCTTCGCCGACGAGTCGTACGCGCCGGTCAGCTGATCTCGGCGCTCGCCGCGCGGCCGGAGCGACCGGCCGCGCCCGCCCGGATGAGCGCGCGTCGCCCGCGCGGTGGCGCGATGTGCTGCAATAGGACGTGAGATGACCCAGACCGTCCGCAACGTCGTGATCGTGCTCGCGCTCGGCGCCGCGGTGATGCTGATCCCGGGCGGCGGACGCGTCAGCGACGCGATCCTCCAGGCGCTCGTGATCGTGATGCTCGGGGCGCTCGCCTACCTCGCGATCAGGCTGTACCGCGAGCGTCGCACGGACCTCTACGGCCTCGGCGAGCGCAACCGCGGGATCCTCTACGGCTCCGTCGGGCTCGCGACCTTCCTGCTCGTCGCGGCGGACCGCATGTGGGACACCGGCCCCGGCGCGATCGCCTGGTTCGCGCTCGTCGGGGTCGCCGTCTACGGCGTCTACTTCGTCTTCCGTGCTGCGCGCGAGTACTGACGCCGCCGCACCGCCACCGCTCTCCGCCTACCAAGAGCTGGCTCCGCCGTCGGAGCTGCGCGACCTGCTCCTCTGCCGCTGGCGCCAGCAGGTCACCGCCGACCGCGCCCAGCGGATCGTGCCCGACGGCTGCATCGACCTCGTCTGGCGTGCCGGGCGCGAGCTGATCGTCGCCGGGCCTGCGACGCGCGCGACGATCGCGGCGCTGCCGGCCGGCTCCACGACCGTCGGCGTCCGCTTCGCCCCGGGGACCGGCGCCGGCGTCGCCGGCCTGCCGCTCGGCGAGCTGCGCGACGAGAACGTGCCGCTGGCCGAGGTCTGGGGAGCGGAGGCAGTCGCGCGACTGGAGGAGATGCTGGTCGTGGCGGCGACGCCGCTGGCGCAGATCGAGCTGCTGGAACGCGCGGTCACCACCCGGCGCGCATTCGCGCCGCCGGCTGATTCGCTCGTGCTCGCGGCTGTGGCGGCGGTCGGAGATGCAGGGCGCGGCGGCGCCGCTTCGGGTGCGCGCGAGCCGCGCGTGCACGAGCTGAGCAACGCGCTCGGCATCGGCGAGCGGCAGCTGCTGCGGCGGTTCCGCGCTGCCGTCGGCTACGGGCCGAAGACGCTGGCGCGGGTCCTGCGTCTCCAACGCTTCCTCGCCGCGGCCTGGGCGGAGCCGGGCGCCGCGACCGGGGGCGGCCTCGCGCGGCTGGCGCTCGACGCCGGCTACGCCGACCAGGCGCACCTGACGCGGGACTGCCGCGAGCTCGCCGGCCTCCCGCCGCGCCGCCTGCTCAGCGGCGGCTGAGGCAGCGGCTCCCGGGGCGCGCCGCGGCGGTTGACGCAGCCGGCCTGCGCGAGACCCGGCCGCGAGGTGCGCTGCGGCTGACGCGCGCTTTCCCACGATCGACGCGTGCGCGGCGACACCGCGGCCGTTCCTGCGCAGAATCGGCACACTCGCGTCTCGATCCTCAACAGGGGCGCTTGCGAGGGTGGCCGCATGTCCTCGCTCCGTTCCGAACACGGCCAGGCGACCGTCGAGCTGGTCGCCCTGCTGCCGCTCGTCGGCCTCCTGATCGCGTTGCTGTGGCAGGTCACGCTCGCGGGCTCCGCGATCTGGCTGGCCGGTGGCGCGGCTCGCGCCGCCGCTCGTGCCGAAGCGCTCGGCGACGACCCGCTGCGCGCTGCCCGCGGCGTTCTTCCGGGCCGGCTCGAACAGCGCCTGCGCGTCCGCCGCGAGCGCGACGGCGGGATCGCGCTCGATCTCCCGATCCCGCTCGCCCTCGGCGACGGCATCCTCACGACCGTCACGACCCGCGCCCGTTTCGAGGCGCAGCGATGAGCCGGGGCCTGCCGCGTCCGCGCGTTCCGGGCGTGCGGCTGGGCAAGCGCGGCCGACCGGCGCGCCTGCGCGGCGGCGAGCCCGCGCTGCGCGGGCGCCGCGGCGAGCGCGGCCAGGCGGCGGTCGAGCTGGTCGCGCTGCGGCCGCTGTTCGGCGTCGTGGCGCTGGCGATATTGCAGGCGCTCGCCGCCGGCGCCGCGGCCGAACTGGCCGACCACGCCGCTCAGAGCGGCGCGGTCGCGATCGCGCAGGGCGCGGACGGCAGAGCCGCCGCGCGCGCCGCGGTGCCCGGCTGGGCACGCGACCGCGTCGAGATCGTCGTCGGCGGCACGCGCGTGCGCGTCTCGCTCACCCCGCCGTCGCTGCTGCCCGGGCTCGGCGAGCGGCTGCGCGCGACCGCCAGCGCCGACGCAGGTCCGGCGTCATGACGGCGCTGGCGACCGTCTCGGCGGGCATCTGCGCATCGCAGCGCAGCGAGGCTCGTGCGCTCGGCGGTCTCAGCGGGCTGTTCGTCGAGCCGGCGGCCCGAGCGATCGTGGCGCAGCCGCCGATCGCGCTGCCGAGCGTCGCCGTGCTCTCCAACGGCACCGGCGGCGCGGCCGTCGCGGCGGCGATCTCCTTGGCGCTGGCCGACCACTGCGGTCGCCCTTGCGCGCTCGTTGCGACGGTCGGACCGGCGCCGCCGGGCGTCGTCGCGCTGTCGCCTGCAGCAGCGCGTGCCGCGGCGCGGCTGCGCCGCAGCGGCCAGGCGGCTCGCGCGCGTGGTCGGCTGATCTGGCTGGCGGGCGAGCTGCCGCAGGACGGGGATGAGGACGATCCCACCGCCGCAGCCGCCGGGCTCAGCGCGCGAGTCGCGCGCGCGGCGGCGGCGATCGGCGCGCCGTCGGCACTCGCGTTGCCGCTGGCACGATCGGCCGCTCTCGACCGCATCCTCGCCTGGCACGACGGCGTCGTCGTCGTGCAGGAGCCGGGCGCCTCCGCCGCGATCGCCGAGCTGGTGCTCGACAGCCTCGCCGCGCTCGGCCGTCCCGTCACAGCCGTCGTCGCGCCGAGCCGGGTCGTCGCGCAGGTCGTCACGCTCGGACTGCACACGCCCGGCTTCGCGGCGGCCGCGGTGGAGCGGCTGGGTCTCCGGGAGATGACGCGATGAGGCCCGCCCGACGATGCGACCGTCCTGGCGCGCGGAGCCATCGCGTGCCGTTCCACCGCGCGGCGACTCTCCGTCGCGTCACGATGTCGCGCGCGGCGCGAGGGGAGAGCGGACAGGCGCTCCTGCTGCTCGTCGGCGCGATGGCGGTCGCGCTCGCCGCGGCGGTCGTCCTCGGCGTCTTCGCGAGCGGGTTGGGCGGGAGAGGCGACAACCAGCGCGCCGCCGACCTCGGCGCGCTCGGCGGGGCCCGCGCGATGCGGGCGAGCTACGCCCGTCTGTTCGTACCGGCCTACATCGGCCGCCAGCCCAACCCAGCCCACCTTTCGCGCGCGGCGTTCCTCGCGGCGGCGCGCGCTCGCGCCGAGCGCACTGCCCGGATCAACGGCGGCGAACGGGTCGCCGTCACCTTCCCCGACGGCAGCTCGTTCGCGCCGACGCGGATCCGCGTGACCGTCTCCGACCCGGCCGTCGTCGCGATCGGCCGCGACCGTGAGGAAGCGGACGTCGCCGCGGTCGCGGAGGCCGAGCTGTCGGCCGAGGCGGCGGGCGCCGCGCTGGGCGCTCTGCCTGGCGACTACTCGGGGCCGCTCGCCTACCGTCAGGGGAAGCCGATGCGCCCAGACGTGGCGATCGCGTTCGACCGGATGGCCGCGGCCGCGGCGCGCGACGGGGTGGCGCTGCTGATCACGAGCGCCTGGCGCAGCAGCGCCGAGCAGGCGCGCCTGTTCGCGCAGAGACCGGACCCGAGATGGGTCGCGCCGCCCGGCAGATCGATGCACCGACTCGGCACCGAGCTCGACCTCGGTCCGTCGAGCGCGTACGGCTGGCTGGCCGCGAACGCGAGCAGATTCCACTTCGCCAGACCGATGGATTACGAGCCTTGGCATTGGGGGTTTCGCCAGAACGCCGGCAGCACGTCGGTCGGGTTCGGCAACCGCGACGGCGGCGGCACGATGCCGTCGTTCGTGCCGGCGCAGTACGCGCCCGCGATCGCGAGAGCCGCCCAGCGCTGGAACGTCTCGGCGGCGCTGCTGGCGGCTCAGCTCTACGCCGAGTCGGGCTTCAACCCGTTCTCCGTCTCCTCGGCCGGCGCCCAGGGGATCGCGCAGTTCATGCCCGGCACCGCGCAGGCCTACGGGCTCGCCGATCCTTTCGACGCGACCAGCGCGATCGACGCTCAAGGCCACATGATGCGCGACCTGCTGCGCCAGTTCGGCTCCGTCCCGCTGGCGCTCGCCGCCTACAACGCCGGTCCGGGCGCCGTCGGCGGCTGCAACTGCATTCCGCCCTATCCGGAGACGCAGGCCTACGTCGCCAAGATCCTCGGCCTCCTCGGCGGAGCCGGCGACAGCGCCGGCCTCGGCGCCGGCTATGAGGTGCGGCTGGTCAGATGATCCGGCGAACGGACATCGTGCCGGTCGCCGGCGGGATAGCCGCTGGGGCGCTCGCAGACGCGCGTCTGCCCGATCCCGGCCAGCTGTCGACGGTCGCGCTCGCAGCGGTTCTCGGCGGCATGGTCGGCGGGGCGATCGCACGGGCACGGCGTCTCTCGCACGACTCCGTGGCGCGGTTCACCCAGACCGGCGCATTCGTCGCGGGCTGGGCCGCGGCACTGATCTGGCTCGGCCTCTGGCTCACACCATAAAACCGGTAGACAGGAGATCTAGCATGAAAACCATGAAGATCCCGACGAACTCCAGCCTCGCTGCGCTGATCGCGTTCTTCGGCGGCATCTATCCGATTCTGCTGTTCGGAGAGGCGATCGACTGGCCCAGGGCCGTTCAGACGGTTCTGGCCTGCATCGGCTTCGCCCTCTTCACCGGGGTGAAGGTCGCGGTGATGGTGCACAACCGCAAGCGCGCATCGCTCACCTATCCTCGACGGAGCGGATGGAAGGTCACAACGGACAAGGTGCGAGCGGCCCAGGCGCGGATGACGCAGGCGCGCTCGGCGCTGACGACGCGGCAAGCGCCGACGAGACGCGCGCAGACAGCGCCGGAGCGAACGGCGCCGGGAACGCCAACGGCTGGGACGACCCGGTCGCGCGCGAGGGCGCGAGAGAGCGGACGAGAGCGCGAGAGCAGCGGCTGACCGAACAGCGGCGGTCGCTGCCGGACCAGCCCGGCGTCTACCTCTTCCGCAACGTCAAGGGCACCGTCATCTACGTCGGCAAGGCGAAGTCGATCAAGAAGCGGGTCGCGTCGCACTTCTCCAACCCGAGCACGCAGGCCGGCCGCGACCTCCTGCCGATGATCGACCGGATCGACGCGCTCGTCGTCTCGACCGAGTCCGAGGCGCTGCTGACGGAGCAGAACTTCATCAAGCAGTACAAGCCGCGCTTCAACATCCGGCTGCGCGACGACAAGTCATATCCGTACATCGGCATCAGCCTCGACGAGGACTATCCGCGCGTCTACTTCACGCGTGAGCGCCATCGCCGCACGCGCGCCTACTTCGGCCCGTACTCCAACGCCAAGCGCGTGCGCGAGACGCTCGACCTGCTCGGCAAGATCTTCATGTTCCGCTCCTGCGACGGCCCGGAGCCCGGCCGGCGCAGCGGCTCACCCTGCCTCGACTACTACATCAAGCGCTGCGAAGCGCCCTGCGTCGGCTACGTCACCAGAGAGCAGTACCGCACCTCGATCGACGGCGTGATCGACTTCCTCTCCGGCCGCTACCGCGCGATCGAGTCGGCGATCGACGCGAACATGCGCGAGGCCGCCGCCGAGCAGCGCTTCGAGGACGCGGCGCGCGAGCGCAACCGGCTCAGATCGATCCGCTCGCTGCTCGAACGCCAGCGCGTCACGAACGCCTCCGTCGGGACGCTCGACGCGATCGCGATCGCGATAGAGGGACAGGACGCCAACGCCCAGGTCTTCCAGGTCCGCGACGGCGTGCTCTCCGACCGTCAGGGCTTCTACCTCGAGAACGAGGCCGGCGACGACGTCGCCGCCGTCGCCGAGGCGTTCATCCTCCAGTACTACGGCAGCTCGCTGATGATCCCGCCGCTGCTGGTCGTGCAGCAGGAGCTGGCCGACCGCGAGGAGACGATCGCCGCCGCGCTGACCGAGCGCCGCGGCAGCGCCGTCGAGCTGCGCGCCGCCGAGCGCGGCGACAAACGCCGCATCCTCGAGCTGGCGGAGCGCAACGCGAGACTCCAGCTCGACCAGGAGAGACTGCGCTCCGAGCGCAGACGCCAGCAGCGCGTCGACGCGCTCGACGGGCTCCAGTCCGCACTCGGGCTCGACACGATCCCGCTGCGCGTCGAGTGCTTCGACATCTCCCACGTCGGCGGCACGCACACCGTCGCCTCGATGGTCGTGCTGGAGGCCGGCGCGACGAAGAAGTCCGACTACCGCCGCTTCACGCTGCGCGAAGGGACCGAGGGGGTGCCGGACGACTTCGCCTCGATGGAGGAGGTGCTGTCGCGGCGGCTGGCCCAGTACGAGCGCCAGCACGACCGCTCGCCGCACGACGACGGCTACGACGCCAGCTTCGCCGCGCTGCCGAACCTGCTCGTGATCGACGGCGGCAAGGGCCAGCTGTCCTCGGGCATGAAGGTGCTCGAAGGCTTCCAGCGCCGCGGCGTCGCGATCGTCTCGCTCGCGAAGAGAATCGAGGAGGTGTTCGTGCCGGGCAGATCGGAGCCGATCGTGCTGCCGCACGACACCCCCGAGCTGCAGCTGCTGCAGCGGATCCGCGACGAGGCGCACCGCTTCGCGATCGGCCACCACCGCATCCGCCGCGACAGAGCGATGACGAGATCGGTGCTCGACTCGCTCGCCGGCGTCGGGCCCGCGCGCAAGCGCGCGCTGATGAACCACTTCGGCTCGCCGGAGGCGTTCCTCGCCGCCACGCGCGAGGAGCTGGAGGCGGTGCCGGGCCTCCCGGGCAAGGTCGCGCGCGACCTCTACCTGCAGATCAACAAGACGGGACATTGATGCGCGCCACGCGCTGCAACGGCTCCTTCACACGCTCGACCGCCGCCTCCGTCACAATGGCCGCATGAGCGTCTCCAGGCCGGCCAGGCTCGGGGACCGCCTGCGCCGCGGCGCACGCCGGCTGGAAGCAACGCCGGAGCAGGCGGAGATCCGCAGCCCTGCGCTCAACGACCTCGTGGTCATCACCGGTTTCTCCGGTGCGGGAAAGTCGACGGCGATGGCCGCCTTCGAGGACGAGGGCTACTTCTGCGTCGACAACCTGCCGCCGGAGATGATCAGATCGCTCGCCGACCTGTTCATGCACGAGGGCTCGAAGGTCGAGCGCGCCGCGGTCGTCTCCGACGCGCGCGGCGGCAGCTACTTCGCCGGCCTCGTCGCCGTGCTCGGCGAGCTGGAGAGAGCGAGCGTCAACTACCGGCTGCTGTTCCTCGAAGCCGACGAGCAGACGCTGCTGACGCGCTACCAGGAGACGCGTCGCCGCCATCCGCTCTCGCCGACCGGCACCGTCGCCGACGGGATCGCGCGCGAGCGGGCGCTGCTGGCGCCGGTCAGGGAACGCGCCGACGTGGTGATCGAGACGACCGGCCTGAACGCCGCGATGCTGCGCCGCAAGCTTGCCGACGCCCTTCTGCCGACGCGCACACCGGGCCGCCTCGCCGTCACCTTCCAGAGCTTCGGCTTCAAACACGGACCGGCGCGCGACGCCGACCTGCTGTTCGACGTGCGCTTCCTGCCCAACCCGCACTACGAGCCGGAGCTGCGACCGCTGACCGGCCGCAACGCCGACGTCGCCGCCTACGTCAATCGCGACGGCGCGCTCGACGCCTTCTACGACCACCTGATCCCGCTGCTCGACTACCTGCTGCCGCAGTACGTCGCGGAGGGCAAGTCCCACCTGTCGGTCGCGATCGGCTGCACCGGCGGCCGCCATCGCTCGGTTGCGATCGCCGAGCAGCTGTCGAAGCGGTACCAGGAGGAAGGCGACTACCTCGTCGAGCTGGCGCACCGCGACGTCGAGCGGCCGACGGCGCGGTAGCCCGCACCCGCGCGCACCCGCGCGCACCCCCGCGCGTCGTGCCGGCCGGCTGGCGCCGCGCCCGCTGATACAACCGCGGCCGTGTTCGACCACATCGGCTTCGAGGTCGCAGACCTGGCGCGGGCGGCCCGCTTCTACGACGCCGTCTTCCACGCGCTCGGCGTGCGGCGCATGTTCGCGAGCGAGCACGCCGTCGCGTGGGGCGACAACGAGCCGCAGCTGTGGGTCGTCGTGCGCGGGCTGCCGGCCGCGCCCGGCTACGGGCACCTCGCGCTGCGCGCCAGCGGCCGCGTCGCCGTCGACGCCGCGCACGCGGCCGGCCTCGCCCACGGCGGCGGCGA
The DNA here is from genome assembly GCA_035473605.1 of Conexibacter sp. Taxonomy (GTDB): domain Bacteria; phylum Actinomycetota; class Thermoleophilia; order Solirubrobacterales; family Solirubrobacteraceae; genus Conexibacter. Next base: position 2,154 of record DATIOB010000772.1, on the reverse strand, counting down.
CGCCGGAGCGCCTGGGCCGCGACCGCAGTACGGGCGCGGCTGCTACGCCGGCTACCTGCGCGATCCCGACGGCCTGCGCGTCGAGCTGGTCAGCCGCGCGTAGCGCTGGCCCGTACTCTCCCGACGATGGACCTTGCCCTGACCGAGTCCGATCTGCTCGACGACCCGATCGAGCTGTTCCGCCGCTGGTTTGCCGACGCGCAGGCGGCGCAGATGCCGCAGCCCGACGCGATGACGCTGGCGACGGTCGCCGCCGACGGCCGGCCTTCGGCGCGGATCGTGCTGCTGAAGGGCGTCGACGCGCGCGGCTTCCAGTTCTTCACCAACTACGAGAGCCGCAAGGCCGGCGAGCTGAGGGCCGACGCGCGCGCCGCGCTGGCCTTCGTCTGGATCCCGATGTTCCGGCAGGTGCGCGTCACCGGCGACGTCACGCAGCTCGACGCCGCCGAGTCCGACGCGTACTTCGCGACGCGCCCGCGCGGCAGCCAGATCGGCGCATGGGCCTCGCAGCAGAGCCGTGAGCTGGCCGATCGGGCGGCGCTGGAGGCGCGTGTCGGCGAGCTGGAGGAGCGCTTCGCCGGCGGCGACGTGCCGCGCCCGCCGCACTGGGGCGGCTACCTGTTGGAGCCGCGCGAGATCGAGTTCTGGCAGGGGCGCGAGAACCGCCTCCACGACCGCTTCACGTACACCCGCACCGATGGCGGCTGGAGCCGCGCGCGGCTGCAGCCCTGACGGGCACGGCGTGGCGGGCGGCTCGATCGGCCGGCGCGTCGCCGCGCACCGGCCGAGCCCGCTCAGCGGCGTCGCGCCGCCCAGCCGGTGACCGCAGGCGACGGCTCGATCCCGGCGCGCAGCCGCGCGTCCGGCACGGGCGCGCCGGCGCGCTGCCCGAGCGGGATGACGCCGGCCCAGACGTCGAGCGCGTAGTCCTCCTCGTCGTCGGCCGGGTCGCCTTCACGGACCTTCGCGGAGGCCTCGGAGAGGTCCATCGCCAGCACGCGCGTGCCCTTCAGCTCCTGCGGCGTCGGCTGGCGCACCTCGTCCCAGCGGCCGGGCAGCAGCTTCTCCGTGAACGCCTCCAGCGCCGTCGCGCGCTCGTCGGCGCCCTCGACGAGCGTCGCGGTGCCGAGCACGACGACCGAGCGATAGTTCATCGAATGGTGGTAGGCGGAGCGTGCGAGCACGAGCCCGTCGATCAGCGTCGTCGTCAGGCAGGCGGGCACGCCGGCGGCGAGCTTGCGCACCATCCGGCTGGCGGTCGAGCCGTGGACGTAGACGCGGTCGTCGATGCGCGCGAGCAGCATCGGGATCACGTACGGCTGGTCGTCGACGGCGAAGCCGACGTGGGCGACGAGCGACTCGTCGAGGATCGCATCGATCGTGGCGCGGTCGTAGGCACCGCGCTTGGGGACGCGTCTGACGCGCGACCGGGTGGTGGGCGTTGGGGCGGCGGTGGACATGGCCGGCACGCTACGGAAGCTTGGTTCCGCTGAACAGGGCCAAAGATGCGCAAGAATATGGGGCCAAATGGACCTCCTGCTCGATCTCGACGCCGCTCCCGGCACGACGCTGCGCCGCCGCGCCGAGCACGCGCTGCGCGAGGCGGTCCGCTCCGGCCGGCTCGCGCCCGGCACGCGGCTGCCCGCGACGCGCGCCCTGGCAGCCGAGCTGGGCGTCTCGCGCGGGGTCGTGGTCGAGGCGTACGCCCAGCTCGCCGCCGAGGGCTACCTCCGCACCCACCGCGGCGGCGGGACGACGGTGGCCGTCTCCACCCCCGATGGGGAACAGGTCGGGCCGCTCGACGCGCTCGGCGGAACGGACTGGGCGGGGGAGGTGGCCGCTGTGCCGATGCGGCACGACCTCCGCCCGGCGCTGCCGGCGCTCGCCGGCTTTCCGCGCGCCGCCTGGCTCGCCTCGCTCTCGCGCGTCCTGCGCGCGCTGCCCGACGAGCGGCTCGGCTATCCCGATCCGGCCGGTGTGCCGGAGCTGCGCGAGACGCTCGCCGCCTACCTCGGGCGCGTCCGCGGCGTGCGCGCGGCGCCGCATCAGATCGTCGTCACCGGCGGGCTGCGCGACGCGTTGACGCTGCTGTGGTCGACGCTCGCCGCCCAGGGAGCGCGCCGGATCGCCGTCGAGCAGCCCGGCTGGCGCGGC
>DATIOB010000771.1:0-14964 GCA_035473605.1 Conexibacter sp. | reverse complement strand
GGGCCGCTCGTGGTGGAAGGAGATCGTCGTGCCGGTCTTCGCCGGTATCGCGCGCAGCTGGATCGTGCTCTCGCCGGCCCAGCCGGGCGCGTCCCAGGTCATCCGCAGATGGCTGCCGGAGAGCGCGCGGATCTCGCCGCGGGTGCCGTCGGGCAGCTTGTAGGCCGCGCCCCTGCTCAGCTCGGTTACGGCGCCGAGCCACAGCTCCTGTCCCTCCGCCGAGGTCAGCAGCGACCACGCCTCGGCCGGATCGACGCGCACCGTGCGGCGGACGCCCGCCTGCCAGCCGGCGTCCTTGGTCATGCCGATCGTGGTCATGCGATGAGTGCTACCCGATCGCACCTGCCGTCTGCACGACTGCTAGCGGCAATATGCAGCCTTGGACGTATGTTGCCGTGCACTCTCTGCTGCCATGGTCAGACGATGGAGTGGATCAGACGACATCCGATCCTCCTCGTCGCGGCGCTCGCGCTGCTGCTCGCCGGGCTCAGACTGGCCCCGGCCGACCGCTCGCCGGGCGTCGGCTGGATGCTGATCGTGTGGGCGCTGGCGCTGCTGGCCGCGGGCGTCATGGCTCCACGAGGCCGCAGCGGATCGCGTAGCGAGTGAGGTCGACGCGGTCGCGCATCCCGAGCTTCTCGAGGATGTTCGCGCGGTGGCGGTCGACCGTCTTCTCGCTGATCACGAGCAGCTCGGCGATCTCGCGGCTGGTGTTGCCCTCGGCGACGAGCTTGACGATCTCCGACTCGCGCGGGGTGAGCGGGTTGTCGGGCACCTCCTCGCCCTCGCGCGTGCGCCGCAGCCAGTCGCGCATCAGCGCGCTGACCGCCGCCGGGTAGAGGAACGGCTCGCCGCGCATCACCGCGCGGCAGGCCTCGACGAGGTCTCTGTCGACGACCGACTTCAGCACGTAGCCGGAGGCGCCGGCGCGCAGCGCCTCGAACAGGTAGCGCTCGTTGTCGTGCATCGAGAGGATCAGGATCCGCAGCTCCGGTCGGCGGCGCGACAGCTCGCGCGCGGCCTGGATGCCGGTCAGCCGCGGCATCGTCACGTCGAGCACGGCGAGGTCGACGTCGGCGCGCGTGCCCAGCTCGACCGCCTGCAGCCCGTCGCCGGCCTCGGCGACGACTGACAGGTCGTGCTCGGCCTCCAGCACCAGCTTCAGCCCGTGGCGCACGACCGCGTGGTCGTCGGCGAGCAGGATCCGCGTCGCGCTCACGCCGCCGTCGCCGCCTCGGGCGGCAGCGTCAGCCGCACCTCGGTCCCGCCCGCGGCGGGCGTGCTCAGCTCGCAGTGGCCGCCGAGCAGCAGCGCGCGCTCGTGCATCCCCTGGATCCCGGCGCCGGGGACGCTGCCGCCGACGCCGCCGCCGTCGTCGCGCGCCAGCAGCGTCAGCGCGCCGTCGTCGCCGAGCGCCAGCGTCAGCTCGACGGTCTGCGCGCCGGCGTGGCGCAGCGTGTTCGTCAGCGCCTCCTGCGCGACGCGGAAGATCACCAGCTCGGCCTGGGGCGAGAGCTCCGGCAGGCCGGGCGCGACCGTCAGCCGCACCGCGACCCCGCTCTGCTCGCCGAGGCGGTCGCAGAGCGCGGCGAGCGCGTCGTGCAGGCCGAGGTCGTCGAGCGCCTCCGGCCGCAGCCGGATCGCGACGTCGCGCACCTCGCCCATCAGCGCCCGCGTCGCCTCGCGCGCGCTCGCCAGCTCCGGCTGCAGCGGCGGCGGCGCGTCCTTGGCGACGCGGTCGATCTGCAGCATCAGCGCGGTCAGGCTCTGGCCGATCCCGTCGTGCAGCTCGCGCGCGACGCGCAGCCGCTCGGCCTCCTGCGCCGTCAGCGAGCGCTCGACGCTGCTGCGGCGCTCCTCCTCCAGCCGCGCCAGCATGCGGTTGAAGGCGGCGGTCAGCCCGCGGATCTCGGCCGGCGACTCCTCGATCGAGAGGCGCCGCCCGGGATGCAGCGGCTCGACCTCCTCCATCAGGCCCGAGAGCCGTCGCAGCGGCGCCAGCGCGCGCCGCAGCAGCACGAAGTCGACGGCCGAGACGGCGGCCAGCACCGCCAGCAGCACGACCGCCTCCAGCCGCGCGATCTCGGCGCTGACGGTCGCCGGCGTGAGCGCCAGCACGAGCCCGGCGAGCACGAAGACGGCGACGTTGAGGACGAAGATCCGCTGCAGCAGCGACACGTCTCCAGTGTGGCGCAGATCGGCCCCGCCGCGATCGATCTGCATGGTTTCACCCGGGTCATCTGCATGGTCGCCCCCATGTCGCGGCGATCGGGCCCGCCATACCGTTTCCGAGGGCGATGATCGTCCCGGTCGGAATCTTCCTCAGTGCGCTGGCGTTGATCGTGGCCGAGCGCTTCGACCGCACGAAGATCGCACTCGTCGGCGCGGCGCTGCTGCTGCTGTCGCAGACGATCTCACAGGAAGAGGCGCTCGAGGCGATCCACTTCGACACGCTCGGGCTGCTCGCGGGGATGATGATCGTCGTCCGCCTGACCGAGGCGACGGGGATCTACACCTACATCGCGATCCGTGCCGGCCAGCTCTCGCGCGGGCGCCCGTTCCTGCTCGTGATAGCGCTCGCGATCCCGACCGCGGTGCTGTCGGCCTTCCTCGACAACCTCACGACGATCCTGCTGATGGTGCCGATCACGTTCCTGCTCGCGGACGCGTTCGACATCGACCCGATCCCGCTGATCCTGATCGAGGTGATGGCCTGCAACATCGGCGGCACCGCGACGCTGATCGGCGACCCGCCGAACATCATGATCGCGAGCGCGACCGGCCTCTCGTTCATGGACTTCATCGTCAACGTCGCGCCGATCGCGTACCTGACGATGTTCGCCGTCGTCGGCTTCCTCTACCTCGCGTTCAGGAAGCGGCTGCGGATCGCGCCCGAGGCGCGCGAGAAGGTGATGGAGCTGAACGCGGCGCGCTCGATCGAGGACGCCGACGAGCTGAAGCGGCTGGCGCCGGTGCTGCTGCTGACGGTGCTCGCCTTCTTCGTGCACAAGCCGCTGGGACTGGAGCCGGCGACCGTCGCGCTCTGCGGCGCGACCGCGATGCTCGCGCTGACGCGCCAGTCGCTGCAGTCGACGCTCGGCGGGATCGAATGGCCGACGCTGTTCTTCTTCGTCGGCCTGTTCGTGATGGTCGGCGCGCTCGAGCACGCCGGCGCGATCGACGAGCTGACGCAGGCGATCGTCAACCTGACCGACGGCGACCGCACCGCCGAGCTGATGGCGATCATCTGGTCCTCCTCGATCGTCGGCGGGATCGTCGACAACATCCCGCTGACGGCGACGATGATCCCCGTCGTCGACTCGCTCGAAGGCGGCGAGGGCGACAAGGCCTACTGGTGGGCGCTGTCGCTCGGCGCCTGCTTCGGCGGCAACCTGACGATCATCTCGGCGGCCGCGAACGTCGCCGCGGCGGGGATGGCCTCGCGCGCGGGCCAGCCGATCGGCTTCGTCCAGTTCCTCCGCGTCGGGATCCCGGTGACGCTCTTCTCGACCGCCTGCGCGACCGTCTACGTCCTGCTTCGATACACCTGATGGGCATCCTCACCCACGTCCCCGTGCTGCGCTCGGACCGGCCCCTGCGGGAGGCGGTCGAGGCGCTGCGGCAGGTCGACGTGCCGGCGCTGCCGGTCGCCGACGAGCGCGGCCGCTTCTGCGGCATCTTCGGCGAGCGCGAGTTCATCGCCGCGATCTTCCCCGGCTACCTCGGCGAGCTGAGATACGCCGGCTTCCTGCCGCGCTCGGTCGACGTCGCGATCGAGCGCCGCTCCGGCTGCCTCGACCAGCGCCTGCTCGACTTCACCAACCGCGAGCCGATCGCCGTCAGAGAGGGCTTCTCCGACGCCGAGCTGGCCGAGACCTTCCTCCACCACCGCGTCCTGATCGTCCCCGTGCTCGACGCCGAGCGGCGCGTGATGGGCGTCATCACGCGCCGGACCTTCTTCGAGATCATCTCCGACCGGCTGCCGTAGTTCTCGAAAGTCCCAGACGTAGTGTGTAGACCATCCGCACCGCGGCCCATAGAGTCGATCGGGACGGAAGGTGAAGCGTCGAGGCGACGCGCGCAACTGACACTTGTGGCGTCCGAGGGTGGTTCCTCGGATGGAGTTCGAGTCTCCCGCCTTCCGCCAATTCCTTGCTCGACCGGCGGCCGGATCATGGGCGGGCGCGCTCGTCATGCGCCTGCGGAGTCACCGACCGCGTTGCCTGCCGGATTGCCGGTCGATGCGAGGTTGCGATCACCGCCGTTGTGGCTATGATCGAAACATCAGGTGTCAGTTGCGCACCGGGCCAACCACCCGCGCACGACCCGCTCCACGGAGCGGGTCGTTGTCGTTCTGAGGGGATTTGCCCGAGCCGGTGGCGAATGGTGAAGTGCATCCCCGCCGTTGATCTCAGGGCACTGGACTCAGGCGACGCCCCGATGGCGGGATCCGCGATCAGTCGCGCGGCAGGCCGTCGAGCCAGTCGATCAGCAGGCGGTTGACCTCGTCCGGGCGCTCCTGCTGGAGCCAGTGGCCGCAGCCGTCGAGCAGGTGCGAGCCGCGCAGGCCGGGGAGCGTCGTCGCGTGCGCCTCGATCGCGGCGCCCATCCAGGCGGTGGAGGCGTCGAGCGCGCCGCCGACGAACAGCGACGGCTGCGCGATCGCCATGCCGTCCCAGGCGGCCAGGTCGTCCCAGTCGCGGTCGACGTTGCGGTAGCGGTTGAGCGCGCCGGTCAGCCCCGTGCGCTCGAACTCCTGCGCCAGCTCGTCCAGCGCGGCGGGGCTCAGCCAGGCCGGCAGCGTCGTGCCGTCGAAGCGGTCGCGCAGCGCTCTGCCGGGCGGCACGAAGAAGAGGCTCGCCTCGCCGGCCGGCGCCATCGTGTCGGCGGAGAGCCCGGCGTAGAAGCCGGCCAGCCAGCCGCGCACGTCGGGCTCGATCTCGGCCTCGGCGCGGCCGGGCTGCTGGAAGTAGCTGACGTAGAACTCCTCCTCGCCGCCGATCGCGCCGAAGACGCTCGTCGGGCGCGGGCCGCCGCGCGGCGAGTAGGGAACGCTCATCAGCCCGACGGCGCGGAACAGGTCGGGCCGCAGCAGCGCGCTGTTGGCCGCGATCGGCGAGCCCCAGTCGTGACCGACCACGACCGCGGACTCGGCGCCGAGCGCGCGCACGACCGCGGCGTTGTCAGCGACGAGCGCGAGCATCCGGTACGCGTCGACCGCGGCCGGTTTCGACGAGCGGCCGTAGCCGCGCACGTCGAGCGCGACGGCGCGGTAGCCGGCCTGCGCCAGCGCCGGCAGCTGGCGGCGCCACGCGCGCCACGACTCCGGGAAGCCGTGCACGAGCAGCACGAGCGGTCCCTCGCCCTGCTCGACGAGATGGATGCGGCCGCCGGGCACGTCGACCAGGCGGTGGCTCGCCTCCCCTGCTGCTGCTTCGCTCGACGTCGACATTGCGGCCCTCCTTCGATGACTAGGCTTCCAGTGTGCTCACCACGGCCGGCGCGACAAGGGTTCTTTGCCATGCCGGCAAACGCTGAGCGGCCGGCGCGCGTCGTCTCCGCGCAGGAGCGCCGCGCGCGGCTGGGCCGGCGCCAACTGCTCGCGCACGAGTCGAAGGCGACGACCGTCGAGGCGGCGACCGAGCGGATCGTCTGCCTGCACGCGACCGACCCGGCGACGATCTACCTGTCGGCCTGGGCGCGCGTCGAGGGGCTGCGCGTCGCCGACCTCGAACGGGCGCTCTACGACGACCGCTCGCTCGTCAAGCAGCTCGCGATGCGGCGCACGCTGTTCGTCTTCCCGCGTGCGACGCTGCCCGACGCGCGGGCCGGTTCGAGCGCGCGCGTCGCCGACTTCGAGCGGCGCAAGCTGATCGCCGACGTCGAGCGAGCGGGGCTGCGGCGCGACGGCGCCCGCTGGCTGAGAGATGCCTGCGCGGCGGTGCTCGCCGCGCTCGCCGACGGCCGCGAGCTGACCTCCTCGGAGCTGCGCGACGAGCTGCCCGTGCTGGAGGGGTCGATCTCGTACGGCGAGGGCAGGAGCTGGGCCGGGAAGATGCCGATCGGGCCGCGCGTGCTGACGGTCCTCTCCGCCGAGGGGCTGGTCGTGCGCGCCTCCAACATCGGCGGCTGGAGCAGCTCGCGACCGCGCTGGACGACGATGAGCGCCTGGCTCGGCGAGGAGCTGGAGCCGCGCACGGCGGCGGCCGGCGTCGCGGGGCTGGTCGAGCGCTGGCTGCGCGCCTTCGGCCCGGGCACGGAGGCGGACATCAAGTGGTGGCTGGGCGGCACGTTGAGAGCGGTGCGCGCGGCGCTCGCGGAGATCGGCGCGGTGCCGGTGGCGCTGGAGGGCGATGACGCGGGCGCGGGCGACGCGGGCGCGGCCACCGGCTGGCTCATGCCCGACGACCTCGACACCGTCGAGCCGCCCGCGCCGTGGGCGGCGCTGCTGCCGCCGCTCGACCCGACGACGATGGGCTGGACCGAGCGCGGCTTCTACCTCGGCTCCTATAGACCACAACTGTTCGACATGGCCGGCAACGCCGGCCCGACCGCCTGGTGGGAGGGACGCATCGTCGGCGGCTGGCGCCAGCGCGAGGACGGCTCAGTCGAGCTGCAATTGCTGGAGGATCCCGGCGCCGACGGCCGTCGCGCGCTCGACGCCGAGGCCGCCCGCCTGAGCGTGTGGTTCGACGGCAGGCGCCTGCTGCCGCGCTTCCCCTCGCCGCTTTCGAGAGCGCTCGCGGCGGGCTAACGCCCCGGCGGCCAGCAGTAGCGCGGCGGCGTGAAGCCGTCCTCGCCGCCGGCGCCGTCGCCGACGACGAGGTCGACCACGTCGGCGATCTTCTCGGCCGTGCGCAGCAGGCGGCGCTGCGGCTTGGGGACCGGCCGGCGCAGGCCGAGGCCGCTGCGCAGGCGCGCCTTCAGCTCGCGCTCGGCGTAGGCGTCGAAGCGGTCGCGGCCGTCGGCGTAGGCGGGGCGATCGCGGTAGGCGACCACGACGTGGTGGCCGCCGGCCATCCGCTTGCGCGCCTTGCCGTCGGCGCACGGCAGCTCGGGGCCGCCGCCGGTGCGGCGCACGCCGCGCTTCGTGCTCGTGCGGCCCATCAGGTCGAAGGGACGGTCGTGCGTGACCTGCGCGGCGTAGGCGTCGGCCGGGTCGATCCCGACGATCTCGAGGTAGGACCGCAGCAGCTCCTGCGGCGTCAGCGGCAGATACGGGAAGGGCGAGGGCAGCGGCGCGCGCCGCTGCCGGACCGGCTGGACGGCGGCAGCGATCGCATCCCACTGCAGCACCTCGACGACGACGCCCTCCGGCGGCCCGTCGCGCAGCGGCCACGGCGGCGGGCCGGCGGCGGCGAGCAGGTCGGGAGCGGCGCCGCCAGCGGGCGTGCCGGGCGCGGCCGCGCCGCCCGCCGCCGTGAGCACGTGCACCCCGCTGACCCGCATCACGATCCGCGGCTCGCCGTCGCCGTCGTCGCCGCGGCGGTCGATCGCGAGGTCGCGCACGATGCCGAGCGTCCGCTCCGGCCCGGCGCCGGCGCGCGCGAGCAGGTCGAGCGCGAGGTCCTCGTCGAGCGGCGCGCGCTCGCCGGCGGTGCGCACGACCAGCCGCTCCTCGGCAGCGAGCGAGCAGAGCGCCGGCGCGGCGGCCGGCGGCAGCGGCGCGGTCGCGGCGTGGACGAGGTCCCACTCGACGATCCCGGCGCCGCCGATCCGGCCGGGGCTGATCGCGTCGGGCACGCGCGAGATGCCGTAGACGAGGTCGGGGCGGCCGGCGAGCCCGGTCGCGGCGAGGTGGTCGGCCAGCTCGCGCAGGCGGCTGCGCCCGTCGTTGGTCGCGACGCGGCTGATCCGCACCGGCCGCCGCTCAGCGGCGAGGTACGGAGCGCGGGCCGCGTCGCGCCCCGCGCGCTCCTCCCGCATCCGCTCCTCCCACGCCGCCGGATCCTCGATCGGCTTCCCCGTCTGCGGCGGCTTCGAGAGTCCGCTGATCGTCTCGCCGGCCGGCCCCAGCAGCACGGCGCCGACCAGCCGCGGGTCCTCCAGCTCGTCCTCGCGCGCACCGGCCGCGACCGCGGCGGCGCGCGCCTCCCACAGCTCGTAGCGCTCGCGCTCGGCCGGCGTCAGCTTGTCGAGGTCGCTCGCGTCGAGCCGCGCGGCGGCCGACTCCGCCAGCGACAACGCCCCGCTGAGCAATCTGCGCACGCGGCTCACACGCTCACTCCTGCGACCTGCGCGCGGCGGGATCGGCGAGGTCCTCACGCAGCTCGGGGTCGCGCTCGATCCCGCGGATCACGATCGAGAGCGCGGTGCCGAGCAGCTCCGGCGAGACGTTCTCGCGGTCGACGACGCGCAGCAGGCCGAGGCCGAGGCTGAGCGCCACCGAGACGTTGGCCATGTTGTGCCCGACGTCCGGCGTCTTCTCGATGCCGGCGTCGTCGGCGCTCTTGGCGACGAAGCCGGCGAACATCTGCCGCAGCGCGTCGACGCCGGGCGCGAAGCGCGCCCGCAGCGCCTCGTCGCGCGTGGCGGCGAGCCAGAACTCGATCAGCAGGCGGAAGGCGTCGGCGCTCTCGTCCAGCTCGGCCATGAAGCGGTCGGAGCCGACGAACGGCCGCTTCCAGGTCGTCTCGTCACGGTCGAAGAGGCCGACCTGCTCGGTCACCTTCGCGGCGACGTACTCGTCCATCAGCGCGACGAGCAGGTTGTCCTTGGAGCCGAAGTGGCCGTAGACGGCGCCCTTCGTCAGCCCCGCCTCCTCGGCGACGTCGTCGAGCGTCGCGCCGGCGAAGCCGCGCGCCGCGTAGACCCTCGCGGCCGCCTCCAGCAGCCGCGTCCGCGTCGCGGCCTTGCGCGCGCTGCGGTCGAACTCCCCCCGTGGCATCAGTGCACCGGAATCCTTGACAGATACCCGTGAGTATATATACTCGCAATCACCAACGAACCGTATCGAGGAGGGACGACGAGATGGACGCCACCCTGCCTCCGGGCTCGCGCATGCCGGCAGCGCTCCAGACGATCGGCTGGTGGGTGCGGCCGCTCGCCTTCATGAGCCGCCAGCAGCAGCGCCTCGGGACGCCGTTCACGCTGCGCCTGGTGGCGCAGCCGACCTTCGTCGTGCTGACCGACCCGGCCGACATCAGAGCGCTGCTGACCGCCCCGCCGGACGTCCTGCACCCCGGCGAGGGCGCGCGCCTGCTGGAGCCGATCGTCGGCGCCAACTCGGTGATCCTGCTCGACGAAGCGGTCCACATGGAGCAGCGCAAGCTGATGCTGCCGGCCTTCCACGGCGACCGCATGCAGCGGCTCACCGGGCTGATGCAGGAGCTGACCGAGCGCGAGCTGGCGAGCTGGCCGGTCGACGAGCCCGTCGAGCTGCACCCGCGCCTCCAGCAGCTGACGCTGGAGATCATCCTGCGCGCCGTCTTCGGCCTCGACGAGGGCCCGCGGCTCGACCTGCTGCGCGAGCGGCTGCCGCAGATCCTCAGCTTCGGCGACAGCCCCGTCTCGCTGATGCCGCCGGCGCAGAGGCTGCTCAGAGGCCGCGGCCGCTTCGGCCGCTTCGAGCGCGACAGAGCCGCGGTCGACCGCGAGCTGTTCGCGCTGATCGAGGAGCGCCGTCACGAGGACGGCGAGCGCGACGACGTGCTCGCGATGCTGCTCGCCGCGCGGCACAGCGACGGCTCGCCGATGACCGACGAGGAGATCCGCGACGAGCTGGTGACCGCGCTCGTCGCCGGCCACGAGACGACCGCCTCCTCGCTCGGCTTCGCCTTCGAGCAGCTCGCGCGCTCGCCCGAGGTGCAGGAGCGGCTGCGCAGCGAGGACGACGCCTACCTCGACGCGACGGCCAACGAGGTGCTGCGGCGGCGCCCGGTGCTGCCGATCCCCGAGCCGCGCCTGGTCGTCAGACCGTTCGAGCTGGGCGGCCGCACCTACCCGCCCGGCGTCGTGCTGACCGCCGGCGCCTACCTCGTCCACCACGATCCGGAGATCTACCCGGACCCGTACGCCTTCCGGCCCGAGCGCTTCCTCGAGAGAAAGCCCGGGACCTACACCTTCCTGCCGTTCGGCGGCGGGCGCCGGCGCTGCCTCGGCGCGAGCTTCGCGCTGCTGGAGATGCGGCTGGTGCTGCGCGCGGCGTCGGAGCGCTTCACGGTCGCGGCGGCCGGCCCGAGAGCGCGGACGCGCCGTCGCATGATCACGATCACCCCCGGCGACGGCGCGCGCGTGGTGCTGCACGCTCGCAGCGCCGCTACGCAGCCGGCGAGGGAGACGCTGGCCGGAGTGGCGGGGTAAGCGCCGCCAGCAGCCGCTCGCGCAGCGACGGCGCGAGCGCGTCGAGGCAGGCGACGCGCACGCTGCGCACGACGCGCGCGCCCGTCAACGGGCGCGCGACGACGTCGGCGCGCAGCGGCGCGACCGCCATCCGCGGCAGCAGCGAGACGCCGAGGCCGGCGGCGACGAAGCCCTGCGTCATCGAGAAGCTGTCGAGCCGGTGGCCGAAGCGCGGCTCGAAGCCCTCGCGGCGGCAGGCGCGCGCGAGCGCCGCGTGGCTGGGGTCCTCGTCGGCGCGCGCGGAGATCCAGCGCTCCTCGCGCAGGTCGGCGAGCCGCACGCTCTCCGCGGCCGCTGCGGCGTGGCCGCGCGGCAGCAGCACGAGGTGGTCGTCGTCGAGCAGGTGGGTGACGGCGACGCCCTCCAGCGGCGGCAGCGGGTCGTCGGCGGAGTCGAACAGGAGCGCGGCGTGGACGTCGCGCCGCCGCAGCGCGTCGAGCAGCTGCGGCACCTCGGCCTCGACGATCTCGACCAGTACGCCGTCGGCCGCCAGCCGCGCGAGCGCGCGCGGCGCGACCTCCGAGCCGGCGCTCGCGAAGGTGCCGAGCCGCAGCGTCGGGAGGCCGTGCTCGGCCTGGCGGCGCAGGTCGGCCTCCAGCAGCGCGAGCTGGTCGAGCAGCTCGGCGCCGCGCGCCGCCAGCAGCGCGCCCAGCTCGGTCGGCCGCGCGCCGCGCGCGCCGCGCTCGACCAGGCGCGCCCCGAGCCGCGCCTCCAGTCCGCTGAGGTGCTGCGAGGCGGTCGGCTGGCTGTAGTCGAGCCGGCGCGCGGCGGCGGCGACCGAGCCCTCCTCGGCGATCGCGACGAGCAGGCGCAGGTCGCGGGCCTCCAACGTTCGTCCCATTGGCACAGCCTATAGGCAGAGGCGAAATTTGCGCTTGGCATGCCGACCTGCCGATGGCTAGGTTGCGCCGACGATGAACGAGCAGCTCCACGCGCCCTACGCCGAGGCGCTCGCCGCCTACGCCCACCGCGCCCCCGCGCGCCTGCACGTGCCGGGCCACGGCGGCGGCAGCGGCGCCGACCCCGCGATCGTCGCCGCGCTCGGCCTGCCGGCGCTGGCGCTCGACGTGCCGCAGGACACCGCCGGGATCGACCTCGGCCCCAGCCCGACGCCGTTCGAGCGCGCCGAGGCGCTTGCCGCCGCCGCCTACGGCGCCGGCCGCACCTGGTTCCTCACCAACGGCTCGACGCAGGGCAACCACGCCGTCTGCCTCACGCTCGCGCCGGCCGGCAGCACGCTCGTCGTGCAGCGCACCTGCCACGGGAGCGTGATCGACGGGCTCGTGCTCAGCGGCGGCGACCCCGCCTACCTCGCGCCCGGCCACGCCCCCGGCGTCGGGCTCGCGACCGTCGTCACACCCGACGCCCTGCGCGCGGCGCTGCGCGAGCATCCGGACGCGCGCGCGGCGCTGATCGTCTCGCCGACCTACTTCGGGATGGTCGCCGACGTCGCGGGCTGCGCGGCGGTCGCGCGCGAGGCCAGAGTCCTGCTCGTCGTCGACAGCGCCTGGGGCGCCCACTTCGGCTTCCACCCGGCGCTGCCGCCGAGCGCCCTGCGCGCGGGCGCCGACGTCGCGCTGACCTCGACGCACAAGCACGCCGGCAGCCTCACGCAGAGCGCGATGCTGCATGTCGCACCCGGTCGCGAGGAGCTGCAGGAGCGGCTCGGTCGCAGCCTCCGGCTGCTGCGCTCGACCAGCCCCAGCTCGCTGCTGCTGGCCTCGCTCGACGGCGCCCGCCGCCAGCTCGCCGTCCACGGCGCGCGCGTGCTCGGCGACGCGCTCGCGCTCGGCGAGCGGCTGCGCGACGGGCTGGAGCAGATCGACGGCTGCACCGTGCTCGACCGCGCGTGGGACGGTCCGCCGGTCGCCGCCTGGGATCCGCTGCGCGTCGTCGTCGACGTGCGCGGAACCGGGATCGCGGCGACGACGCTGGCGGCGCGCATGAGAGCCCTGCACGACGTGCAGCCGGAGCTGAGCACCCACACCGCGATCGTCTTCGTGATCCCACTCGGCGCTCCGCTCGCGCTCGCCGACCACGCCGCCGCCGCGCTGCGCGACGCGATCGCCCTCGGCGGCGACGGCGCCGCGCCGATCCCGGCCGCCGCCTTCGCCGCGCCGCCGCCGCCCGAGCGACCGCGCTGCTCGCTGCGCGCCGCCTTCCTCGGCCGTGTCGAGACGGTCCCGCGCGCCGCGGCCGTCGGCCGCCTCAGCGCGGAGGCGATCAGCGCCTACCCGCCGGGCATCCCGACGCTGCTGCCGGGCGAGCCGATCACGCGCCGCGCGCTCGACCAGCTGCTGTCGCTGCACGCCGCCGGCCTGCGCCTGCACGGCGCCGCCGATCCCGACCTGACCACCCTCGTCGTGACGGAGGAGCCGTGACGAAGCTGACGATGCCGGCCGAGTGGGAGCCGCACGAGCGGACCCTGATCGCCTGGCCGGCGCGCGCCGACATGTGGGGCGACCTGCTCGAGGACGCCAAACGGGAGCATGTCACGACGGTCGCGGCGATCGCCGCCTTCGAGCCGGTGACGCTCGTCGCCGACCCGTCCGACGCCGCCGAGGCGCGCAGCCGCGTGCCGGCCGAGAACGTGGAGCTGCTGGCGCTGCCGATCGACGACTCGTGGCTGCGCGACAACGGCCCGATCGTGGTGACCGGCGAGGACGGCGCGCGCGCCGCGGTCGACTTCGCCTTCAACGGGTGGGGCGAGAAGATGCAGCCGTTCGATCGCGACGACCGCCTCACGGCGCTGCTGGCCGACCGGCTCGGCCTCTCCTACGAGCGCAGCCCGTTCGTGCTGGAGGGCGGCTCGATCGCGGTCGACGGCCGCGGCACGCTGCTGACCACCGAGCAGTGCCTCCTGCACCCGAGCCGCAACCCGGCGCGCGACCGCGACGGGATCGCGCGCGAGCTGTGCGCGCGGCTCGGCGGCGAGCGCGTCGTCTGGCTCGGCCAGGGCCTCGTCGAGGACGTCGAGACCGACGGCCACGTCGACCTCGTCGCCGCCTTCCTGCCGAACGGCGAGGTGCTGCTGCAGGACGCGCCGCACGACGATCCCAACCACGCCGGCTGCCAGGCGAACGCCGCGCGGCTGCGCGCCGCCGGCCTCACCGCCCGCCCCATGCCGTGGCTGGCGCGCGCGGAGCTGGCCGGCAGAGCGTTCGCGCTCTCCTACATGAACCACTACCTCTGCAACGGCGCCGTGATCGCGCCGCTCGCCGGGCAGCCGGAG
Organism: Conexibacter sp.; assembly: GCA_035473605.1. Classification (GTDB taxonomy): domain Bacteria; phylum Actinomycetota; class Thermoleophilia; order Solirubrobacterales; family Solirubrobacteraceae; genus Conexibacter. Next base: position 1,391 of record DATIOB010000771.1, on the reverse strand, counting down.
CTGGACGAGCAGGCGCTGGCGCTGCTGGCGCAGCTGCATCCCGAGCGCGAGGTCGTGGGCGTCCCGGCGCTGACGCTGGCGTGGGCCGGCGGCGGGCCGCACTGCATCACGCAGCAGGTGCCGGCCGCGCGGGGGTGAGGCGGCGGCGCGCGGCGCGTCGCTGGCGGCGCGCGACCGACGCCTCAGTCGTGCGCGGCGCGCGAGCGTCTGGCGACCGGCCGCAGGAAGTCGGGGATCGGCCGCACGAGCTGGCGGTCGGTCGCGTCCTCCCACGCCCGCTCCAGCGCCGCCAGGTGCTCGTCCATCACCAGCTCGATCCGCTCCTGGTCGGCCGAGCGGATCGCGGCGAGCGTGCGCTCGTGGATGTCGATCACCCACTCGGCGATCGGCGGCTGGTGGAGCGCGCCGTCGCGCGCGATCTCCAGCCGCCGCAGCAGCGTCCGCATCAGCGAGACGACGGTGCCGTTGCCGGTCGCGCGCGCGATCCGCACGTGGAACTGCATGTCGAGCTGGAGGAAGCGGTCCTCGCGCGCGAGCACGTCGCCCTCGGCCAGCAGCGCCCGCTGCCCGTCGATGATCGCCTGCAGTCTCGCGAAGTCCTCCTCGCGCGCGTTGACGGCGGCGAGCTGCGCGACGCGCGGCTCCAGCATCCGGCGCGCCTCCAGCACGCCCGCGATCTCGTCGAGGCGGACCTCCGACATCGAGCGCAGCAGCTCGATCGGGACGTAGCCGGAGGCGACGAACGTCCCGCCGCCCGAGCCCGGTCTGACCGTCAGCACGCCGGCGTCGACGAGCACTCTGACCGCCTCGCGCAGCGTCGGGCGGCTGATCTGCAGCGCCTCCGCGAGCTGACGCTCGGAGGGCAGCCGGTCGCCCTCGCTCAGCTCGCCGAGCCGCACGCGGTCGGCGATCTGCTCGACCGCGCTCTCGAAGGTGCGCCGCGGTCCGACGGGGGAGAAGCCGGTCTCCATCGCGCGAACGGTACCGCGAGTGACCAAGGGCGGATTGCAGTTCGACCAATCTTGGTATAGAACTTGACCATGAGCGGTCTCTCAGTGATCCATGCCCCGAGCCGGCCAGTCGCCCTCTCCGACCGCTACGAGCTGGCCGAGGGCCGCGTCCTGCTCTCCGGCGTGCAGGCGCTCGTGCGGCTGCTGCTCGACCAGCACCGCGCCGACACGCGCGCCGGCCTGCGCAGCGCGACGCTCGTCTCCGGCTACCAGGGCTCGCCGCTCGGCGGCTTCGACAAGGAGGTCGCGAAGCTCGGGCCGCTCGCCGCCGCGCACCAGATCGTCCATAGACCAGCCGTCAACGAGGAGCTGGGCGCGACCGCCGTATGGGGCTCGCAGCTCGCCGGCACGCTGCCGCGCCCGCGCTACGACGGCGTGCTC
>DATIOB010000770.1:0-2858 GCA_035473605.1 Conexibacter sp. | reverse complement strand
GCGAGCAGCAGCCGTCCGCGCGCGGCGGCCGCGTGCGCCCAGCTGCCGCCGGTCTGCGCGGCGCCCTCCTCCAGCCGCTCCAGCGCGTGCAGCGCGTCGTCGCGACGGCCGAGCCGCACGAGCGCCTCGACGAGGTCGGCGACGTACATCGTCAGCGCCGGCTCGCCGAGCGGCAGGCCGCGGTCGATCGCGTCGGCCCGCTGCAGCAGCTCGACGGCGACCCCGGCGCGGCCGGCCGTCAGCTCGGTGAAGCCGAGCGCCGCGAGCGAGTGCAGGACGGTCGCCGGACCGGCCGCGACCTCGCTCAGCGCGATCCCCTCCTGGCCGTGCGCGCGCGCCTGCTCGATCCGCCCGGTGCCGGCCTCGGCCCGCGCCAGCCCGGCGAGCGCAAGCGCGAGCGCCCCCGCCTGCCCGGTCTCGCGCGCCAGCCGCACGCTCTCCTCCGCGTCGGCGAGCGCCGCCGCCCAGCGGCCGCGCCGCCAGTGCAGCTGCGAGCGCACGTCGAGCGGGTAGACGAGCCGTCCGGCGGCGCCGGCCTCGCGGGCGCCGGCGATCATCCCGCCGACGATCCGCTCGACGCGTTCGAAGCGCTCGATCCACAGCGACGACATCGCCGCCATCCCGATCAGCTCGGCGATCTCCGACAGCGGGTCGGCGGCGTACAGGAGCGGCTCCGCGGCGCTCAGGAGCGCGTCGCCCTCGCGTGAGCGGCCGAGCGCGAGCAGCGCCTCGCCCTCGGCGATCGCGGCCAGCGTCGCCAGCTCCGGCAGGCGCTCGCCGGCGACGGCGCGCGCCTTCGCGGCCAGCTCGGCCAGCTCCGCCATCTCGCCGCGGAACATGTGCCCGAACGACGCCTCCAGCAGCAGCAGCGCCGCGGCCGCGCTGTCGCCGGCCGCCTCGGCGTCGGCGCTCAGCCGCTTCAGCGCCGTGATCGCCTTCCACGGATCGCCGCCGCGCATCGTGATGTGCGCGTGCAAGCGCGCGGCGGCGCCGGCGACGGCGAGGTCACCGACCTCCTGCCCGCCACGGGCGGCGCGCTCGGCCAACTCCAGCGCCAGCTCGGCATGGCCGGCGACGGCGTGGTCGCGGGCCGCCTCCAGCTCCAGCGCGGCGCGCTCGGCCGCCGTCTCCGCCAGCTCCGCGGCACGGCCGAACGAGCGCCCGGCCTCGGCGTGGGCGCCGCGCGCACGCGCCTCCTCGCCGGCCTCGCGCAGCGCCGCGGCCGCCGCCGCGTCGGTCCCCAGCGCGGCGCCCGAGAGCTGCCAGGCGCGATGCTGGCGGTCGTCCAGCTGCGCCGCCAGCGCGGCGTGCGCGGCGCGCCGCTCGCCGCTCGCCGCGTCGTGGTAGGCGGCGGCCGCCAGCAGCGGGTGGCGGAAGGCGGCGCGCCCGTCGCTCCACGTCAGCAGGCCGGCGTCGACGGCCGGTCGCAGGACCGCCTCGCCGCCGCCCTCGCCGAGCGCCCGCGCGACCGCGGCCGGCGGGCAGCCGGCGCCGGCCGCGAGCAGGCAGAGCGCGGTGCGCGTCGCCGCCGGCAGCAGCTCCAGCTGGCGTTCGAAGGCGGCCTGGACCTCGCTGCCGGAGGCCGGCGGGCCGTGCAGCGGCGCGCGGCCGGCGCGCTGCTCGGCGCTCAGCGCCCGCGGCAGCTCGCGCAGCGCGAGCGGGTTGCCCGCGCTCGCGCTCAGCAGCGCCTCCGTCACGTCGGGCGCCAGCGGCGCGCCGTCGCGCAGCAGCGCGCGCGCCTCCTCGCGCTCCAGCGGCGCCAGCGCCAGCCGCTCGACGTTCGGCGCGGCGATCGGGCCGCCGTCGCGCTCGCGCGCCGCGATCACGATCCCGACGCCCTCGGCGACGAGCCGCTGCGCGACGAACAGCAGCGCCTCCAACGAGGCGTCGTCGAGCCAGTGGGCGTCGTCGACGACGACCAGCAGCGGCCGCTCCTCGGCGGCGACGGCGAGCAGGCCGAGCAGCGCCGCCGGCACCGCGAAGCGGTCGTGCGGCGGCGAGTCCTCGAGCGCGAGCGCGCCGGCGAGCGCGGCGCGCTGCACCGCGGGCAGCCGCTCGCGCAGGTGCAGGACCGGCGCCAGCAGCTCCGACAGGCCGGCGTACGGGATCCCGCTCTCGGTCGCGTAGCCGGTCGCGCGCAGGACCGTCGGCCCGTCGGCGGCCGCGACGACCTCGTCGAGCAGGACGCTCTTGCCGATACCCGCCGGCCCTTCGATGAGCACGGCGAAGCTGCGCCCCGCGGCGGCGCCGGCGACCAGTCCTGCGAGCTGTTCGCGCTCTCGCGCACGGCCGTGCATCGCCGTCGAGTCTACGACACGCTCAACCGCTTCTTGGCGCGACGGCGGTCCATGCCAGCTCGGTCCGCGAGGCGACGCCGGCCTTGCGGTAGAGCGCCGTCAGCCGCCGTTCGAGCGTCTTCTCGCCGAGGTGCAGGGCTGCCGCGATCTCGCGGTTGGTGCCGCCGTCGGCGACCAGCTCGACGATCCGCCGCTCCTGCGGCGTCAGCGGCTCCGCCTGCACCGGCGGGGCCGCCTCCAGGCCGACGCGCGAGCGCGCGACGAAGGGGATCGCGTCGAGCCGCTCGAAGCCGGCGAGCGCTCGTGCCAGCGCGCTGCGCGCGTCGGCGCGGCGACGGCTGCGGCGCAACACCTTGGCCGGCGGTGTGCCCGAGTGCTACAACACAGCCCAGTTCCTGGGTCACCTGCCCGGCCAGCGCGGCGCCCGCGGCCCGCTCCCCATCGTCTCGGGTTCGTTGCTGTCAGTGGACGAGGCGTCGACGATCGGCGGCCCGGATCTGGCCGACCTGATTAGCCTCGCCGAAGCAACCGACAGCAAGGTGATCCTGGCCAGGGACACCG
>DATIOB010000769.1:0-7662 GCA_035473605.1 Conexibacter sp. | reverse complement strand
CCACGTACTCGCCCATGTACCCGTAGCCGCCCAGCACCTGGATGGCGCGATCGGCGATCTCTTTGCCGACACGGGCGGCGAACAGCTTCGCGGCGTCGGCGTCGACGCGGTTGCCAAAGGAGTGCAGATCGAAGCGGCGGGCCACGTCGTAGACATAGCAGCGAGCGGCGTTGAACTCGGCGTACGACTCGGCGATGTGCCGTTGGATCTGGCCGTGCTCGCGGATGAGCACGCCGAACGTCTTGCGCTCGTTGGCGTACTGCACCGCCATCCCGAGCAGCCGCTCGGTCGCGCCGATCGCGCGCGAGGGGATCACGTAGCGGCCGCGGCCGATCCACTCCATCGCCAGTCTGAAGCCCTCGCCGACCTCCCCGAGCACGTTCCGATTCGGGACGCGCACGTCGACGAAGCCCATCGAGGCCGGGGTGGAGGGACCCATCGTGTGGATCGGGTCGGCCGTCCAGCCCATCGAGCGGTCGACGAGGAAGGCGGTGTGGCCGCCGCGGTGCCCGAGATCCGGATCGGTGACCGCGACGACGATCGAGAAGTCGGCCTCGACGCCGCCGGTGATGAAGGTCTTCTCGCCGTTGAGGACCCAGTCGTCGCCGTCGCGCACCGCCCGCATGCGGATCGCGGTCGCGTCGGAGCCGGCCTCCGGCTCGGTGATCGCGAAGCAGGAGATCCGCTCGCCCTCGATCGTCGGCATCAGGTACTCGGCCTGCTGCTCGGCGTTGGCGCGGAAGAGGATGTTGTCGGCTTCGCCGCCGAACAGGAACGGCACGTAGGTGCGGCCGACCTCGGTCCAGATCAGCGACTGCGTCACCGGCGGCAGGTCGGCGCCGCCGTGCTCGGCCGGGGTCCCGATGCCCCAGAAGCCGAATCTGCGCGCGCGGGCCTGCAGGTCGCGCAGCTCGGCGCGCGTGATCCCCTTCTCGCCGCGGCGCTCGCGCTGCAGCACCTCGTTCTCCAGCGGCATCACCTCCTTCGCGATGAAGGAGCGGGCGGTGTCGCGTATGTCGCGCTGGACGTCCGTCAGTCCGAGGTCCATCAGCGCTGCCCGCCGGTCACGTAGAGCGTCTGGCCGGTCACGTGGCGCGCGTCCTCGCTGGCGAGGAAGGCGACGACGGCGGCGATGTCGGCGGGGAAGGCGACCCGCCGCAGCGGGATCGCCTGCGCGACTCTCGCCTGGAACTCCTCCGGCTCCATCCCCTGGCGGCGGGCCGTCAGGTCGGTCATCTCGGTCGCGACGAAGCCGGGCGCGACGGCGTTGACGTTGATGCCGAACGGCCCCAGCTCCTGCGCGAGCGTCGCGGTCAGCCCCTGGATGCCGGCCTTCGCGGCGGCGTAGTTGGCCTGGCCGCGGTTGCCGAGCGCGGAGCGGCTGGAGAGCGAGACGATCTTGCCGCTTCTGGCGGGGACCATCACGCGCTGCGCGGCGCGGGCGCAGAGGAAGACGCTCTTGAGGTTGACGTCGATGACGCTGTCCCACTCCTCGTCGCTCATCTTGAAGAGCAGGTTGTCGCGCGTCACGCCGGCGTTGTTGACGAGCACGTCGAGGCGCCCGTTGCGCGCGGCGACGTCGCCGATCACGCGGTCGACCTCTGCGGTGACGGCGACGTCGACGGCGTAGGCGACGGCGGAGCCGCCGCCGGCCTCGATGCGGTCGGCGGTCGCGCCGGCGCCGGCCTCGTCGCGGTCGAGCACGGCGACGGTCGCGCCCTCGTCGGCGAGCCGCTGGGCGACGGCGGCGCCGATCCCGCCCGCGGCACCGGTCACGACCGCGACCTGGCCGCTGAAACGTTGTGACATCGGAACTCCTCCTGATCGAGCTAACGAACGTTCATACAAGGCTAACATCGTTCGTGACGGAACAGACTAACGACGTTCACCGGCAGTTTCAGCCACAATGACGGAATGAGCCCGGAGGAGACCGCGGCGAGCGACGGGCACGGCCCCGCCGACGCGCCCGCGACGACGTCTGCGTCGTCGGCCGCGCCGGCTTCCGGCGCGTCACGGCCGGCCCCGCTCGACCGCGAGCGGATCGCCGTCGCGGCGCTCGCGCTGCTCGACGGCGGCGGCGAGGAGGCGGTCACGATGCGCGCGATCGCCGAGCGGCTCGGCGTCCGCGCGCCGTCGCTGTACAACCACGTGCGCTCCAAGGACGCGCTCCTGGAGCTGGTCGCCGACCGCGTCGTCTCGGGCGTCGACGCCTCCGGCTTCGACACGCTGCCGTGGTCGGAGGCGCTGCGCCGCTGGGCCTGGTCCTACTACGACGCGCTCGCGGCGCACCCCAACCTGGTGCCATACGTGGCGGCGAATTTCGGGCGCATCGACGCTTCCCTCCAGCGCGCCGAACGGGTCTACCGCGGCCTGCTCGACGCCGGCTGGTCGCCGTCGCGGGCGACGCGGATCGCCGCCGCCGTGCGCTACGCGGTGCTCGGCGCGGCGGTCGGCTCGTTCGCCGGCGGCTTCGACGCCGACCGCCCGCAGGTGACCGATCGCTTCCCCGCGCTGCACGACGCCGGCAGGATCCCGGAACGGCGCGCGGCGATCGACCGCGCGGCGCTCGACCTGCTGCTGGAGAGCTTCCTCGACGGACTTGGCACGCCGCCGCCTGCTCCCGCCGCGTAGTACGGGCCATGGCCGGGTTCGAACGGACCCGCGCGCATGGCGCTCGCGTGCGAGGGCTTCGACGGGTGGCGAATCGTCTTTCGACATTCCGCACCTTGACGAGTCCCGGAGAGCGTGGGAGGGTACTCACGAACGATTGTTAGTTAGCCTCGTCGGTCCGTCCGGCAGGGCTCGCTCGAAGGAGGATCAGTTGCGTCGCACCGCCACGTTCCGTCGTAGCCTCGGAGTGCTCGGGCTCGTCGGCGCTCTCGCCGCCGTCGGCTGCGGAAGCTCCGATGACGACTCCTCCTCGACCTCCGCCGCGGCCGGCTCGACCGGCACCACCGCCGCGGCGCCGGAGACGAGAGACGTCAAGTTCATGCTCGAGTGGGCCGCCAACGCCTCGCAGATCTGGGCGATCGCAGGCAAGGAAGAGGGCTATTTCGCCAGAAACGGCGTCGATCCGGAGTTCCAGTTCCCGGACGACTCCGCCACGCCCATCAAGGCGCTGCAGGCCGGCAGAACCGACTTCGGCCTCCAGCTCAGCATCGGCCCCGCGATCGCCAAGGGCGAGGGCGCCGGCATAAAGGTGATCGGCACGCTGGAGCTGCTCGACGTCGGCCTGATGGTCCAGTCCGACGAGATCAGCGACTTCCAGGAGCTGAGAGGCAAGACCGTCGGCGTCGGCTCCTCGACGTACAACGAGGTCTGCTTCGAGCGCACGCTCGAGACGCAGGGGATGACCAAGGACGACGTCAAGATCGTCGACCCCGGCTTCAACCTCGTCCCGCCGCTGCTGGCCGGCAAGTTCGCCGGCGTCAACGGCTCCCACTACGAGGCCGCGATCGCGCTCGCCAAGGAGCCGGACAAGCCGATCAGAATCCTCTCGTTCGCGCCTGACTCGTGCCCGTACGACCCGATCCAGATCCTCACCACGGACAAGATGATCGAGGAGAACCCGGAGCTGGTCAGATCGTTTTTGAGAGGGATCGCCGAGTCGCTCGCCTGGTCGATGGACGACCCCAGAGCCGCCGCCGCGATCTGGGCCGAGCGCTACCCCGACCTCGACCCGAGATCGGACCTCGCGCAGTGGGAGGCCAGCGCGCCGACCTTCTGCGGTCCGTACTCCGAGAGAGAGGGCCTGCTCTACAGCGACCCGGACCAGTACAGACAGCTGATCCAGCTGGCCGCCGACGCCGAGGCGATCGACGCGCCGTACCCCGTGGAGGACCTGATGACCAACGAGTTCCTGCCGGAGCCGAAGATCACGGAGCCGTGTGCGAACGACCGCTACAGAGACGAGCCGCTTGCGCAGGTGACGGGCTGATGGCCGCCCCCTGGCGTCGCTCGCGCAGCACGGGGACCGAGGCTGAGTTCAGATCGTTCGCGTTCGACCACCTCTCCTTCGCGTACGGCGAAGGGGAGGACGCCGTCGAGACCGTGCGCGATTTCAGCCTCGAGGTCAAGGCCGGTGAGTTCGTCACCATCGTCGGACCGTCCGGCTGCGGCAAGTCGACGCTCTTCAACGTCGCCTCCGGACTGACGCCTGCGATGCCGGGGGGCGTGCGCGTCAACGGCGAGCCGCTCCAGGGCGTCAATCCGTACACCGCCTACATGTTCCAGCGCGACGCGCTGCTCGACTGGCGCGACGTGCTCGGCAACGTCTCGCTCGGCCGCGAGTTCCTCGGCGCGAGCAAGAAGCAGGCCGAGGCCGGGCTGCGCGAGTCGCTCGCGGAGTTCGGTCTCGAAGGCTTCGACAAGCGCCGCCCGTACGAGCTGTCGGGCGGCATGCGCCAGCGCGTCGCGCTGATGCGCACCTACGCGACCGACCGGCCCGTCCTGCTGCTGGACGAGCCGTTCGGCGCGCTCGACGCGCTCACGCGTCTGAGAATGCAGGAGTTCCTGCTGAGACGGTGGGACGACGACCACCGCACCGTCATCTTCATCACCCACGACGTCGACGAGGCGCTGCTGCTCGGCGACCGCGTGATCGTCCTGACCCCGCGCCCCGCGCGCATCTGCGAGGAGATCCAGGTCGGCCTGGAGCGCCCGCGCAACGCCGAGGCGCTGATGGTCAGCCCCGAGTACATCCGCATGCGGGCGCGGATCATGCACCTGCTGCACGGCAACCCGGCCGTCGCGGCGAGAGCGGAGCTGGTCGCATGAGCGCCGTCTCGCAGAAGTCCGACTCGCAGACCGTTTCAGGCGCCGCGCCGGCCGCGCCCAAGACGAGCAGGAGAGCGCCGCGCGGCAAGCCGTTCTTCCTGCGCGTGACCTTCCTCGCGCCGCTCGCCGTGATCCTGCTGCTGCTCGGCGTCTGGCAGTTCATCAGCGCCACCGGGATCATGGACGAGCTGACGCTGCCGGCGCCGACGACCGTCGCCGAGAGCCTCTGGGTCGACCGCGCGATGTACTGGGACAACGCCAAGGTGACGTTGACCGAGATCGTCATCGGCATCGTGATCGGCATCACGCTCGGCGTGCTGCTGGGCATCGCGATCGCGCTGCAGAGAGTGCTGCGCGTCGCGCTCTACCCGCTCGTCGTCGGCTCGCAGTCGCTGCCGGTGCTGGCGCTCGCGCCGATCCTCGTGCTGTGGCTCGGCTTCGGGATCGCGCCGAAGATCGTGATCGTCGTGCAGATCATCTTCTTCCCGGTCACCGTCGCGACGATCCAGGGCCTCTCGTCGGTCAGCTCCGAGGTGCTCGTCTTCGGCCGCAGCCTCGGCGCCTCCTCCTGGACGCTGTTCTGGAAGGTGCGCGTGCCGGCGATGCTGCCGTACTTCTTCGGCGGCCTGAAGATCGCCAGCTCCTACGCCGCGGTCGCCGCCGTGATCGCCGAGTGGACCGGCTCCGACAGAGGTCTCGGCGCGCTGATGCTGCGCGCCAACTCCGACTACAACACCGAGGTCGTCTTCGGCTCGGTCGTGATCATCACCGTGATCGGCCTGTCGCTGTTCGGCCTCGCCTCGCTCGCCGAGCGCAAGCTGACCCCGTGGGCGCACGCCTCGCGCGAGCGCTGAGCGCTGAATTCACCCGAGAACGCATGAACGCCGAGAAGGGATCCATCAGATGAAGCTCGACTCCTTGAGCTGGCCCGACGTCGACGCCGCGCTCGGCGCCAACACGCCGGTGCTGCTGCCGTTCGGCTCGCTCGAGCAGCACGGTCCCCATCTCCCGTTCGACACCGACACGGTCTGCGTGCAGGCCGTGGCGGACCGCGCCGCGGACGCGGCCGGCGCGCTCGCGCTGCCGGCGCTCAGCTACGGCGCGCCGTCGCGGCCCCGCAGCGGGGGCGGGCCGGTCTTCCCGCTCGGCGCGGAGATCCCGCTCGGCGTCTACTTCGACGTCGTGCGCGGGATCGTCCTCAACCTGCTCCAGCGCGGCGTCACGAACCTGCTGATGCTGAGCTGGCACACCGAGAACGGCGTCGTGCTCTACGACGCCGCGCGCGAGGCGGTCTCGCTCGCCGGCACCGACGCGAAGGTGATCGCGCTCGACTCGCCCGGCAGCTTCTGCAAGCCGGAGACGGCGAAGAAGGCGTACGTCGACGGTCCCGTGCCCGGCCACTTCGAGCACGCCGGCCTGATCGAGACGTCGGTGATGCTGGCGCTGCAGGCCGACCGCGTGAAGCCGTTCGCCGACGTCGAGGCGCGACTGCCGTCGCTGCCGTACGACGTGATCCCTCAGCCTGACGGCGCCGTCTCGCCGACCGGCTCGTTCACGTCGCCGAGAAACGCCACCGCCGAGATCGGCAACCTGCTGCTCGACGACATCGTGCCGGGCCTCGCGGGCGCGATCGAGACCGAGTTCTCGACGCGTCGCTGAGGCGTCGCGGCAAGCGCCTCGCACCAGCCTCCACCACGGCCACACCCTCCCGTCGCCACCGCTCCGATCGAGGAAGGACTCATCGATGCCCGAAACGCTCATCAGCGTCGACCTCTCAAAGCCCGCCGAGGACCAGGACGCCCCGCTCCACAACCGCTGGCACCCGGACATCCCGGCGCAGGTCAGCGTCAAGCCCGGCGACGTCTTCCGGCTGGAGTGCAAGGACTGGACCGACGGCCAGATCTCCGACGACGACTCGGCCAACGACATCCGCGACGTGCGGCTGGAGCGCGTCCACGTGCTGACCGGCCCGGTCGCCGTCGAGGGCGCCGAGCCGGGCGACCTGCTGAAGGTCGACCTGCTCGACGTCGGCCCGCTGCAGCGCGACGAGTGGGGCTTCACCGGCGTCTTCGCGAGAGAGAACGGCGGCGGCTTCCTGACCGAGCACTTCCCCGACGCGCTGAAGGCCGTCTGGAGATTCGAGGGCGCCTACGCGAGATCGCGCCACGTGCCCGGCGTCCGCTTCCCCGGCATCATCCACCCGGGCCTGATCGGCTGCGCGCCGTCGCACGACCTGCTCGGCACCTGGAACAAGCGCGAGCAGGCGCTGATCGACACCGATCCCACGCGCGTGCCGGCGCTCGCGCAGGCGCCGAACCCGGAGCTGGCCGCGCTCGGCTCGCTGACGGGCGCCGACTTCGACCGCGTCGCGCGCGAGGGCGCGCGCACCGTGCCGCCGCGCGAGCACGGCGGCAACTGCGACATCAAGAACCTCTCGCGCGGCTCGACCGTCTACCTGCCGGTCTACGTCGACGGCGCCAACCTCTCGATCGGCGACCTGCACTTCTCCCAGGGCGACGGCGAGATCACCTTCTGCGGCGCGATCGAGATGGCCGGCTACGTCGACATGTCGGTCGAGCTGATCAAGGGCGGCGTCGCGAAGTACGGGATCGTCAACCCGATCTTCAAGCCCTCGCCGCTGGAGCCGCACTTCGACGACTACCTCGCCTTCCAGGGCATCTCGGTCGACGAGCACACGGGCGAGCAGCTCTACCTCGACGCCCACGTCGCCTACCGCCGCGCCTGCCTCAACGCGATCGAGTACCTGTCGCGCTTCGGCTTCACGCGCGAGCAGGTCTACGTCATCCTCGGCACCGCGCCGGTCGAGGGGCGGATCTCGGGGATCGTCGACACGCCCAACGCCTGCTGCACGGTCTTCATCCCGAC
>DATIOB010000768.1:0-2319 GCA_035473605.1 Conexibacter sp. | reverse complement strand
GCGGCGTCGAGCGCGCCGAAGGCGACGACGTCGCTGGCGCAGACGATCGCGCTCGGCGGCCGCGCTCCGCGCAGCAGCTCGGTGCAGTGCTGATGACCGCTGTGGTGGGAGAACGGTCCCTCGCGGCGCAGCGACTCGTCGAACGCGATGCCGCGCTGCGCGAGCGCCGCGCGCATCCCCCGCTCGCGGTCGCGCGCGGTCGAGGTGTTGGCCGAGCCGGCGATCAGGCCGATGCGGCGGTGGCCGAGGTCGAGCAGGTGCTCGACGGCGAGCGCGCCGCCGGCGACGTTGTCCGACAGCACGCGGTCGACCGCGACGCCGTCGACGTAGCGGTTCAGCAGCACGAGCGGGATCCCGGTGCGCGGCAGCTGCTCGACGAAGGTCGCGTCGAGCGTCGCCGCGACGACGATCAGGCCGTCGACGGAGCGGCCGCGCAGCTGTCTGGCGAGGTCGGCGCCGAGCGGCTCGTTCAGCAGCACGGTCGCGTAGCCCTCGTGCAGCAGCTCGGCGTGCAGCACCTCGACGATCTCGGGATAGAAGGGGTTGGTGATGTCGGAGACGACGACGCCGACTCTGTCGGTGCGGCCGGTCGTGAGGCTGCGCGCCGCCGCGTCGGGCAGATAGCGCAACCGGTCGGCCGCCGCCTGCACACGCGCGAGCGTCTCCGGCGCGACGCGCGGGTCGCCGCGCAGGGCGCGTGAGACGGTCGATTGCGAGAGACCGATCTCGCGGGCGATGTCGCGGCTCGTGACGGGCATGACTCAACGCTGAAGCATATGGGAGTTGGTCGGATTGGCAGCCGACGCACTTGCAATGCCTTCTGATGACTCGTATCGTGACTCCGAAGCCACGAGAGGAGCAAGGACAGTGCCCGTCGACCTGAAGAGCCCCGCCGCACCCGCCACGACGGGCGGCAGCGACCCGGCCGTCGGCGCGACGGTCGCCGCGATCGTCGCCGACGTGCGCGAGCGCGGTGACGCCGCCGTGCGCGACTACTCAGCCAGATTCGACCGCTGGGAGCCGGCCGACTTCCGCCTCGACGAGGCGCAGATCGCCGCCTGCCTGGAGCAGGTCGACGAGCAGGCGCTCGAGGACCTGCGCTGGTGCCAGCAGCAGGTGCGCACCTTCGCGCGCGCCCAGCGCGAGTCGCTGCTCGACGTCGAGGTCGAGACGCTGCCCGGCGTCATCCTCGGTCACCGCAACGTGCCGGTCGGACGCGTCGGCGCCTACATCCCCGGCGGCCGCTACCCGATGATCGCCTCCGCCGCGATGTCGATCGTGACCGCGAAGGCGGCCGGCGTCGAGCACGTGATCGCCTGCACGCCGCCGCTCGACGGCGCGCCGCCGGCGCTCACCGTCGCCGCGATGCAGCTCGCCGGCGCCGACGAGATCCGCATCCTCGGCGGTGTCCAGGCGATCGCCGCGATGGCCGTCGGGACCGAGACGATCGGCCGCGTCGACGTGCTCGCCGGCCCCGGCAACGCCTACGTCGCCGAGGCCAAGCGCCAGCTCTACGGGGAGGTCGGGATCGACCTCTTCGCGGGCCCGACGGAGATCCTCGTGATCGCCGACGGCAGCGCCGACCCCGAGATCGTCGCCGCCGACCTGCTCGGCCAGGCCGAGCACGGCCCGACCTCGCCGGCCGTGCTGATCTCGACCAGCGAGCGCGTCGCCAACGAGACGCTCGCCGAGATCGAGCGTCAGCTCGCGACGCTGCCGACCGCCGACGTCGCCGGCCCCGCCTGGCGCGACCACGGCGCCGTCCACGTCGTCGCGACGCCCGAGGAGGCCGCCGCGCTCGCCGACGACTACGCCTACGAGCACGTCGAGGTCCTGACCGCCGAGCCGCGCTGGTTCCTCGACCGCCTGCGCAACTACGGCGCGCTGTTCCTCGGCGAGGGGACGACCGTGGCGTACGGCGACAAGGCGATCGGCACCAACCACGTGCTGCCGACCGCCGGCGCCGCCCGCTACACCGGCGGTCTCTGGGTCGGCAAGTACCTCAAGACCGTGACCTACCAGGAGTGCGACCCGGCGGCGAGCGTGCGGATCGGCGAGATCTGCGCGCGCCAGTGCCGGCTGGAGCAGTTCGAGGGTCATGCGCGCAGCTGTGACGTGCGCGTGCGCAAGTACGCCGACGCGCTGACCGGCGCGCGGTGATCAAACGCGCCGCGGCGGGGTCGCCGCCGCGGCGCTGAGCAAGGAGAGAAGGTCTATGTCCATCCCCTCCGCGGGACGGCGCGCGCTGCTGTGCGCGTCCGTCACCGCTGCTGTCGCCTGCGGTGCAGTCCCCGCCGCCGCGGCGACGGCAGGTGAGCC